>DAOSLL010000131.1:0-8632 GCA_035368905.1 Rhodoferax sp. | reverse complement strand
AACGACGCTGTGCGCCCAAATCCGCCAGTGCAAATAGGGGAAGTTATTTCTGACCACATCCTAAGTGCCTTGACGCAGAACCTGTCATGGCCGCCTGGGCCAAAAAGCCAAAAAGCCAAAAAGCCAAAAAGCCAAAAAGCCAAAAAGCCAAAAGCACCAGCAATCTGTTGAAAACCAGGCTGAAATAACCCGGCATCCAGATGCGGCCCGGAGTTTTGCGCCGGGTAGCGTTGCCTTGGCCCATCGCATTTTTTTAAGCGAAAACTACTTGCAGCCCTTATGGAATATGCGTTGGCAGCTATTAAATACAAAGCATCAAGCGGGGCGGAAACAACCCCAAAGCTTGCCGCCAGACTACCGCACCAGCACCCTGGCGGCCTCATCACTCGCAGCAATCACCCCGATTTCATAAACAACTTCACCTGCAGAGCGCAAGGTGGCGGCGCAGGAGGCGGCCTCGGTCGCATCAATCACCAGCACCATGCCGATGCCATTGTTGAAGGTGCGATTCATCTCGAAGTCGTCAATGCCGGCGGTCTTTTGCAGCCAGGCAAACAACTCGGTCTGTGGCCAACTGCCCTTTTTCAGGTGCGCTGAGGTGCCTTCTGGCAGCACGCGCGGAATGTTTTCCAGCAGGCCACCGCCGGTGATGTGGGCCAGCGCCTTGATCGGGTGGGCTGCCAGCGCGGCCAGCAAATTCTTGACATACAGGCGGGTTGGTTCCATCACGGCATGGCGAAACGGTTTGCCGTCCAAAGTATCGGGAATCGTGTCAGTGGCCTGGGCCCGCTCAATGCATTTCCGCACCAGGCTAAAACCGTTGGAATGCACACCGCTGCTTGCCAGGCCCAGCACCACGTCACCCGGCCTGACGTCGGCCCCGGTCAGAATTTTGGACTTTTCCACCGCACCGACGGCAAAACCTGCCAGGTCGTATTCCCCAGCCGGGTACATGCCGGGCATCTCGGCGGTTTCACCACCAATCAGTGCACAGCCCGACAACTCGCAACCGCGCGCAATGCCTGCGATGACGGCGGCGGCGGTATCGACATCGAGCTTGCCGCAAGCAAAGTAGTCAAGGAAAAACAGCGGCTTGGCCCCTTGCACCAGCACGTCATTGACGCTCATGGCGACCAGGTCAATGCCGACGGTGTCGTGCATTTGCCAGTCAAATGCCAGCTTGAGCTTGGTGCCAACCCCGTCGGTACCGCTCACCAGCACTGGTTCCTGGTAACGTTTGGGCAGTTCGAACAGTGCGCCAAAGCCGCCAATGCCTGCCAGCACGCCTTCGCGCATGGTCTTTCTTGCAAACGGCTTGATGCGCTCCACCAACGCATCGCCAGCATCAATGTCAACGCCAGAGTCTTTGTAGGACAGTGCGACGGGTGGGGTGGGAGAAGATGTCATGGGATGGGTCAAACGGTGATGGGGTGGGACCAGGTGCCGGTCGGATCGTTGCAAAGCGACAAGCCCGATAGAATTTGACCTGATTTTAGTTGTGGCACAAGCTGACTAGCTGGTCGCGGCTGGAACTTTGTTTGATGGACCTGGCTTTTGGCCATTGCAATGCAATTTACTTTCACCCAAAAACGAGTTGGCGCCTGGATCGCATTGCTGCTGGCTTTGGTGGTGGCGCTGTGGCTGCTGGCACCGGTGCTGACACCCTTTGTGGTGGCCGCCATCCTGGCTTATGCGCTGACCCCGGTGGTCGATTGGCTCAACCGGCTCGGCGGCAACCGTCTGCCGCGCGTGTTGGCGGTGGCGCTGGTTGAAATCGTGTTTTTGCTGCTGCTGCTAGCGCTGCTGCTGCTGGTGGTGCCCATTCTGGTCAACCAATTGCCACTGCTGCGCGAGCAAGTGCCGCCGTTGCTGGACCGGCTAAACAGCTTTTTGCAACCCTTCCTGACGCAGTTTGGCCTGCACATGTCGCTGGACCTGGCCGGACTCAAGGCCTTTGCCACCGAGCACCTGTCGGCCAACTTCCAGGACACTCTGGGCCGCTTGCTGGCTTCAGCCAAGCTCGGCGGCAGCGTGGCCCTGTCCGTGCTGGGCAACGCGGTGTTGATTCCGGTGGTGCTGTTTTACCTGCTGATGGACTGGCAGCGCTTCATCAACCTGCTGCTGGCACTGGTGCCACCCCGGCTGCGCGTGGCCGTTGACAGTTTCACCCGGGAAGCCGATGGCGTGCTCGGCCAGTACCTGCGTGGTCAATTGCTGGTGATGCTGGTGCTGGCGGTCTATTACAGCGCCGGGTTGGCGCTGTTCGGGCTGAATTTGGCCTTGCCGATTGGTGTCTTTACCGGTCTGGCGGTGGCCATCCCCTATGTCGGCTTTGGCTTGGGCCTGGTCATGGCATTGCTGGCGGGGTCGCTGGAGTTTGCCGCCCTGTCGGGCCATGTCAGCGCGCTGGTGATGGTGGCGGTGGTTTACGGCCTGGGCCAGATCATCGAGAGTTTCTTTTTGACGCCCCGGCTGGTCGGTGAGCGCATTGGCTTGCACCCGCTGGCAGTGATTTTTGCGCTGCTGGCATTTGGGCAGTTGTTTGGCTTTGTCGGCGTGCTGATGGCATTGCCACTCAGTGCCGTGCTGCTGGTGGCGATGCGCCGACTCAGGGCTGCTTACCTTGGCAGTGCGTTGTACCGGGACGCAGCATCCTAGATTCCTGCGTTGACCGCCTGTTTTCATCGGTAAGTCCTCATGAATATTGATTTTTTCAGCTTCGATGGGATGCCCCCATCGGGTGACCATCCGATTGAGCCAGTGGCAACACGACCGAGCCGTTACGCCTTGCGTTACCGCGCGAGAGCTGCGCGAGCTATCCGACACCATGCTCTGGCAACACGCCTGAATCGTTACGGCTGCCGTTGCGCCTTGCCCGTTGGCCGGGCCGAGATGCGCTTAAGCGCCCGCTGCGTCGTCGCCCCGCGCCGCTTGCTGCAACCAGCGGGGCGCAGCCATGCCACCAGCTTGGCCTGCTTTCAGCCGTCCAACATGGCGCAGGCAGGTTTGGAGCCGTCGCTTTCGCTCTGCCCAGACGCGCCGCCAGCGGCCCGCTCGGGCGCGCCTAACTCAAGGCATCCGGGAGCATGAAGCAACTGGTGCTCGACCTGGGGCTGGCCGCTGGGCCCAGCCTGAATAATTTTTGCATTGGGCGTAACGCTGCCCTGGTCGGCCACCTCAAGCTCTGGCTGGGCCAGACCGGTTCTGGCGCGAGGCCCGGTTCGTCAGTTCCCATTTACTTCTGGGGCACCGCTGGCAGTGGCAAGACACATTTGCTCAACGCTGTTCGCTTGGCACTGTTGGCGCAAGGGCAGCAGGTCGGCTGGCTCGATGCCGCTGTGGTGCCCGCTGCCGCTTTTGACGCAGGTTGGTCGGCTGTGTTGATGGACGATGTGCAGGCCTTCGATGCGGCCCGTCAGCAGGTGGCTTTCAATTGGTTTGTCAATGCCCAAACGCAACAAATCGACGTGCTGGCAACGGGTAGCCTGCCACCGACCGACCTGAAATTGCGCGACGACTTGCGCACCCGGCTGGGCTGGGGCCATGTATTTGCGCTGCAGGCGCTTGATGAACCCCAGCGGCGTGATGTGTTGCGGCAAAATGCTGCTGCACGCGGCGTGTTGCTCAGCGATGAAGTGATGGATTTCATGCTGACGCGCTTTAGCCGGGACCTGGCAAGCCTGATGGAACTGCTCGACCTGATGGATGCTTACGCCTTGCAAACCCAGCGTGCAATCACCATTCCGCTCATTAAAACCATGATGGACAACGCGTAAAGCGATCAATAACGCATGAAACTGGCCCTTTTTGACCTGGACGACACCCTGATTCCAATCGACTCCGATTACGAGTGGGGTGTATTCACCACCGCGCTGGGCTGGAACGACCCGACCGAGTTCAGCCACCGCAACGATGCGTTTTACGCCCAGTACAAGGCTGGCACCATGAACATATGGGAGTACATCCGCTTTGCCACCGAACCTTTGTGCCGTTATGGCGCTATAGAATCAGAAGCTGCTCACGCACTGTTCATGCGCGATGTAGTGCAAAAAGTCATTCAACCTGAGGCGCTGGCGCTGGTTCGGCAGCACCAGGCGGCGGGCGATGCGGTGATCATCGTCACGGCGACCAATGAATTCGTGACCCGCTCGATTGCGCAGATTTTCGGTGTCACCGACCTGATGGCTGTCAATCTGGCGCGCGACCCGGTGAGCGGCTGGTTCAATGGCGAAATCCTGGGTACGCCGTCGTTTCGCGAAGGCAAAGTCACGCGCGTCGGGCAGTGGCTGGCCGAGCGGCAACTCGATTGGCAGGACGTTGACAGCACTTTTTACTCTGACTCCATCAACGACCTGCCGTTGCTTGAGCGGGTCAACCACCCGGTGGCGACCAATCCGGACGCGCAACTGCGCGCCATCGCGCAAGCCCGTGGCTGGCGCATACTTGAGCTCTTTCAATAGGGATTGCCGGGTTGGCATGGCTCTCAAGCCCAGCCTTCCTGGACCAACAAAAAATGATCAAGAAATTCATCAACAAGCTGCTTCGCAGAGCCACTCCAGCCGCCAGCAGCCCGTTTGGCAAACGTGAAGAAATTGGCCCCGAGGTGCACGGCATCAACCCGCAACTGGTCGATGAGCGTGCGCTTGGCGTGCTGCGCACGCTCAAAGGTGCCGGTTTTGAGGCTTTCATCGTCGGTGGCGCGGTGCGTGATCTGATGCTGGGCCTGGCCCCAAAAGACTTTGATGTGGCCACCAACGCCACGCCTGAGCAGGTCAAAGCCCTGTTTCGCCGCGCCTTCATCATCGGGCGACGCTTTCGCATCGTTCACGTGGTCTATGGACGCGGCCGCGAACATGAGGTGATTGAGGTGTCTACCTTTCGCGCCTACCTGGACAACGCCGCTGCGGAACAGGTGGCGGGCAACGAAAAAACCAGCAAAAGTGATCTGGTGGGCATGAAGCACGCCGTCGATTCGACCGGGCGTGTGCTGCGCGACAACGTCTGGGGCCCGCAGGAAGAAGATGCAGTGCGCCGCGACTTCACCATCAATGCGATGTATTACGACCCTGAGACGCAGATCGTGGTTGACTACCACCACGGCATGCGCGATGCCAAGGCACATGTCATCCGCATGATTGGCGACGCTGCCACACGTTACCGCGAAGACCCGGTGCGCCTCATTCGGGCGGTGCGTTTTGCCGCCAAGCTCAACGCTCTGGGTTTCAAGCTTGACCCAAAAACCGCTACGCCGCTGATCAAGTCGCGTGAGTTGCTGGCCGAAGTGCCGCAAAGCCGCCTGTTTGACGAAATGCTCAAGCTGCTGCAAACCGGCCATTCGCTGGCTTCCATTGAGCAGCTCAAGTTGTTGGGCATGGCGCAGGGCATTTACCCGTTGCTCGACGTGGTGGTGGAGCGGGCCGATACGCCCTTTGTCAGGTCGGCCCTGCAGGACACGGATCGCCGGGTTGGTGAAGGCAAACCGGTGGCACCGAGTTTTTTGCTGGCCTGTGTGCTGTGGTCGGACGTGCGTGATGGCTGGACCCAGCGCATCAAAAACCAGCAGCCGACGCACCCGGCGCTGCAGGATGCGATTGAAGACGTGTTCCATGCCCGCATCGGCGATGTCTCCGGACGCGGCAAGCTGGCCGGTGACATGCGCGACATCTGGCTGATGCAGCCGCGTTTCGACAAGCGTGTCGGCAGCGCGCCGTTTGGCCTGGTGGAACAACCCCGTTTTCGGGCGGCGTTTGATTTCATGCGCCTGCGGGCAGAAAGCGGCGAGCTCGACGAAGTGCTGGCCGACTGGTGGGAAGAGTTCAGCCTGGCTGACGACAACCTGCGCAACGACATGGTTGATGAAGTCCGGCTGGAGCAGCAGCAGCGTGGTCGGCCACCACGGGCACCGCGTGTGCACAAGGCCCCAGTTGCGGCGGGAGTCAATCTGCCTCTGATGGCAGAGCCTGACCAGGGCGCACCCTCAGAGTCGGGCCAATTTGATGTGATCGCCGCGCCCGAAGAAGGCACGCAGTTACCGAAAAAACGCCGTCGCAGGCGTCGTTCCAGCCGCGGGCAGGGTGATGCACCACCGGCAGGCCCTCAGACCTGAATCGGCGTCTGGATCGCACCGCCGACCCTGTGACGCAGCAACAGGTTTCAACCACGCCTGAAGACGGGCCCGCACCGGTGCTGGCCTACGTGGCCCTGGGTGCCAATCTGGGTGATGCGCGGCAGACCGTGTTGTGGGCGATCAGCCAGTTTGATGGCCTGGCCGACGTTGAACTGGTGGCGCGCTCCCATTTGTACCGCACCGAGCCGGTCGATGCCAGCGGCCCCGATTTCATCAACGCGGTGGTGGCTGTGATGACCCGCCTGAGCGCCCATGCGTTGCTGCACCAGCTTCAACATCTGGAGCAATTGGCGGGTCGCCAGCGGCCCTACCGCCATGCCCCCCGAACGCTGGACCTTGACCTGCTGCTGTATGGCAATGCCAGCATCAGCAGTGCTGACTTGATGGTGCCGCACCCGCGCATGTACCAGCGTGCATTTGTACTGGTGCCGTTGGCGGAAATCGCTCCACAGCGGGTGGCGACCGGGCATTTGCGGGGCGTACAGTCACAACGGATTGAGTGCCTTGCGGTTTAAACGCCCAAACAGCCAGAACACCAGCCGAAGCGGGGTTGGTGACGCGCTAAGATCCAGTGCTGTGCATGATTTGCCCAGTAGCCTTGTTGACCGGAGTTGTTCATGAACCTGCAAAACCTTCGCCTTGCTTCCAAGCTGTGGCTGTCGTCCACCCTGATCGTGCTGGGTATCCTGCTGGTGGTCAGTTACACCGCAGTGCGCTCCGCCAACGACCGCGCCGAGAGTACGGTGACTTTGGACAAACTGAACAACCGGGTCAAACTGGCTCTCCAGTGGGCCGGTTTGACACAAACCAATGCCGCCAGGTCGCAGGCGGTGCTGCTCAGCGCCGACCCGGCCGTTGAGGCTGGTCTGAAAGCCGCTATCGCCGATACCTCGGCCCAGATTGGCACCATTCAAAAAAGCATCGAGTCAGAAGATTTGACCGGTGCCGACCGTAACCAGCTTGAAACCATCGCCGGACATCGCAAACGGGTGCTGGAAACCCGCGCAGTGGCGATGAAGCAGCGTGCCGATGGCTTGCCCGCCGAGCTGGCCACCACTGTGACGACGCTATACCAGCCTGCCATGGAGGCTTACCAGAAGTCCCAGCGCGATTTCGTCACCCTGCAGGAACAGGCTTTTGAAGCCACCCGCGCGTCCTACGTCCAGCGTTCCAAAGAACTGGTCGTTGTCGCCAGTGGCCTGATGCTGCTAATGGTGTCAGGCCTTTTGGCAGGCGTCAGTTGGCTGATTCGCTCGATCCGGCAGCCGCTGGTGACTGCCAGCGATCTGGCCGCCAGAATCGCCCAGGGCGACCTCAGCATGCAGATCGACACTTCCCGCACTGATGAATTTGGTGAATTGATGAAATCACTGGCCAGCATGAATGCGTCGCTTGCGAAGATGGTCAGTCAGGTGCGCCAAAGCACCGACAGCATTGCCATCGCCAGCGGCGAAATTGCGGCTGGCAACAACGACCTGGCGCAGCGCACCGAGCACACCTCCGGCAATCTGCAGTCCACGGCATCAAGCATGGGCAACCTGATGCAAACCGTTCAGATCAGCGCCGACAATGCGCGCCAGGCCAGCACACTGGCTGCCGCGGCTTCATCGGTGGCCGAGCGCGGCGGCCAGGTGGTGCGCCAGGTGGTCAGCACCATGGAAGACATCAATGCCAGCAGCCGCAAGATTGCCGACATCATTGGCGTGATTGACGGCATTGCGTTTCAGACCAACATTCTGGCCTTGAATGCCGCTGTTGAAGCGGCCCGTGCCGGTGAGCAGGGCCGGGGCTTTGCAGTGGTGGCCAGCGAAGTGCGCAGCCTGGCCCAGCGCAGCGCCGAAGCAGCCAAGGAAATCAAGATGCTGATCAACACCTCGGTGGACAAGGTTGCGTCCGGCACGCAACTGGTGTCCGATGCCGGTGTCACCATGAACGACATCGTGCAATCGGTGCGCCAGGTGGCCGAGGTGATTGGTCATATCACCGCTGCTTCGGGCGATCAGAGTGCGGGCATTTCCGACATCAATCAGGCCATTGGCGACCTGGATCAAATGACGCAGCAAAATGCTGCGCTGGTTGAGCAAAGCGCAGCCGCCGCAGCAAGCCTGCGCGATCAGGCCGACCAACTGGCGCGTGCCGTGGCGGTTTTCAAGATCGGCAACCAAATGCAGGCCTTGCCGCAGCGCCCTAGCCGCGACATCACACCCCGTCCCAGTCAACTGTCCTATCAGCGACCGGCCCAACTTGCCCGGCCCAAGGCAAGCGCGTTGCCTGCAGCAGCAGCGCCAAAGAGGTTGGGCACAGCCCCCAAAGCCATTGCTGCACCGCGGCCTGCCATGGCCAAGCCGATGGCACCCAAAGCCAGTCCCGTCAAACCGGCAGCGCCCAAAGCCAGTGCGGCCAAGCCCGCACCGGCCAAGACAGGCGATGATGACTGGGAAACGTTTTAGTCTAACAAGTCAAGTCTTTGCATACCATGCGAAGAATTCAAACATTCAAAGTCAT
>DAOSLL010000130.1:0-8653 GCA_035368905.1 Rhodoferax sp. | reverse complement strand
GGGCGTCGAGATCCTGATCGCCACGCCGGGTCGGCTGCTGGACCACATCGAGGCCAAGAACTGCGTGCTCAATCAGGTTGAGTATGTGGTGCTCGACGAAGCTGACCGCATGCTGGACATCGGTTTTTTGCCAGATTTGCAGCGAATTCTGAGCTACCTGCCCAAACAACGCACCACGCTGCTGTTTTCGGCCACCTTTTCAAGCGAGATCAAGCGTCTGGCCAGCAGCTACCTGCAAGACCCGGTGACGATTGAAGTGGCCCGCTCCAATGCAGCTGCGTCCACCGTGGAGCAGCATTTTTACAGCGTCGAGGGTGATGACAAGCGCCATGCGCTGCACCAGATCTTGCGCCAACGTGCCTTGAAACAGGCGTTTGTGTTTGTCAACAGCAAACTCGGCTGTGCCCGGCTGGCGCGTTCGCTTGAGCGTGAAGGACTGAAAACCACCGCACTGCATGGTGACAAAAGCCAGGACGAGCGTCTCAAGGCGCTCGACGCATTCAAGAGCGGCGAGGTTGACCTGCTGGTCTGTACCGATGTCGCGGCACGTGGCCTCGACATCAAGGACGTGCCCGCCGTGTTCAACTTTGATGTGCCGTTCAACGCCGAAGACTATATCCATCGCATCGGACGCACCGGACGCGCTGGCCAGGCCGGTCTGGCCGTCAGTTTTGCCGCCAGAAGCGATGCCAGGCTGGTGTCGGACATCGAAAAACTGCTCAGAAGCAAGATTGAACTTGAACCTATCGAGTTTGAAGAAAATCAGCCCGATATTCGCAAGCAAGGTCATATCAACGACGGTCGGCGGATGTACCAGGTTGAAGAAAGTGGTGTGCGCCGTGACGAATATGCAAGCCGCAATCCACGAACGCCGCGCAGTGACTACCGACGCAGTGCACCCATCGCACAGGACCCGTTTTTTGACAAGCCTTATGAGCCAACCCTGCCCGCAGATGCCGCACCGGCCTGGGAAGCCGCCACAACGCAGCCGGGTGTGCGCACCATTTCCAGCAATATCAAATCCAGACGCAAGGTGGCAGCGCTGTTCAGCGCCCATTGACGGCACCCAGTGCCTGCGGCTACTTGCCGGGTTTTTGTGACTGCTCGCAGCTAACCTGAATCAGCTCATGCGGCTGCTCAAGGCTACCTGCATTGAGCATCAACGCGCTCAAGTGACCACCCCAGACACAGCCGGAATCGAGCGCCAGCACGTCATCGCGATCCAGCCAACCCAGCGTTGACCAGTGGCCAAAGGCCACAACGACATCGGCAGTCCGGCGACCGGGCACGTCAAACCAGGGCAAATAGCCGGGCGGTGCGGTGTTCAGGCCTTCTTTGGTGTCGAATTCCATGTCGCCATCTGCGCTGCAAAAGCGCAGGCGGGTCAGCGCATTGACGATCACCCGCAGCCGATCAACACCGGTCAGATCGTCGCGCCAGCCGACCGGTTTGTCGCTGTACATCTGGTGCAAAAAGTCGGGCAAGGCGGGGCTGCGCAATAGCGCTTCAACTTCAGCCGCAAGGGCTATTGTTTTTGCGGCACTCCAGCTAGGCAGGACACCGGCGTGCACCAGCAAATAGTCTTTGTTCTGGTGCGTCATCAGGCTCGCCATGTGCTGCTGACGCAACCAGGCCAACATGGCAGATCGGTCCGGCGCATCAAGTACATTGCTCAGGGTGTCTTTGCGGCTGGCTGGGCGCGCCCCAACAGCGGCAGCCAGCAAATGCAGGTCATGATTGCCCAGCAGGCAATGGGCTGATGCACCCAGGCGCATCAGGCGGCGTAACACGCCTGCCGAGTCCGGCCCCCGGTTGACCAAGTCACCCAGCAGGTACAGGGTATCGCGGCTAGGCGAGAAAGAAATTGCGTCTAACAGACGCTGCAAGGCACTGTCACAGCCCTGCACGTCGCCAATCAAGTAAAGTGCCATGGTGTTTATTCTCGCTGAGGTCGAATGGAATTCTTGCTGGTCGTTTTTTTGACGCTGCTCAATGGCGTTTTTGCCATGTCCGAATTGGCACTGACTGTCAGCCGCAAAGCACGACTCACCGCCATGGCAGAAGCCGGTGACAAGGGTGCCCTGGCTTCGCTGGCTTTGATGGACAACCCCAATCAGTTCTTGTCAACCGTGCAAGTGGGCATCACCTCGATTGGCGTGCTCAATGGCATTGTCGGCGAAGCTGCCTTCAGCGGCGGGGTAGCACACTGGCTGCAGGCAGTTGGCCTGACGGAAAAGGTGGCTGCGATCTCGGCCACGGCGCTGGTGGTCACCCTGATCACCTTCACCACCATCATTTTTGGTGAACTGGTGCCCAAACGCATTGGCCAGTTGCACCCCGAACTGGTATCGCGCTGGGTGGCCCGTCCGATGCTGTGGCTGGCACGAGCCGCCGGACCGTTTGTCAGGCTGCTGTCCGGCACCACCGCTGCCGTTCTGAAAATGCTGCGCATTGACACCAACGCCGCGCGCACCATGACCGAAGAAGAAATCTCCGCCAGCCTGGAAGAAGGCGTTGATGCCGGTGTGATCGAAGAACATGAGCACCAGATGGTGCAAAACGTGTTTGGTCTGGACGACCGGCCCCTGACATCGCTGATGGTGCCAAGGGCGGAAGTGGAGTGGCTTGATGCCAGCTTCAGCGTGGCCCAAAGTCTGCAAAAAGTGGGGGCTGATGGCGCCCAGCGGGCGCATTCCTGGTATCCGGTCTGCCGCGGGTCGATGGACGACGTGATCGGCAAAATCAGCGTTGCGCACCTGCTGGAACTGGGGGTGCAGACGCCCGGCAAACTCGAAGACTTTGCCAGCGTCGCGGTTTTTGTGCCTGAAACGCTCAGCGGCATGGAGCTGCTGGAGCAGTTTCGCGCCAAGGTGGGCCGACTGGTGCTGGTGGTGGACGAATATGGCGTGGTGCAGGGTCTGCTGACCCCGCACGACCTGCTCGAAGCGATTACCGGCGAACTGCAACCCGGTGTCAAGACCGATGCCTGGGCGACGCTACGCGACGACGGCACCTGGTTGCTGGAAGGCCTGATGCCAGTCAGTGAACTCAAGGCTCGGTTGGACATTGAGGAACTGCCCGACGAAGACCGGGGCCGCTACAACACGCTGGCCGGATTGCTGATGGCGGTCTGTGGACACCTGCCAGCCACAGGCGAAAAAATCCACTGTGGCAACTGGGTTTTTGAAGTACTTGACCTCGATGGCAAGCGCATTGACAGGGTGCTGGCAGGTCCACTGGATGTTGTAACTTGCCAACAAAATATGTGACTTATCAGGATAAATCCGGATAAATTTAAATCCCAAATCTGCTAGGAAAAGCAGTATTTTGATGCCTCGCCGCCTATACAGTAACGCGGCAAGATGTGTAGCCAGTTCCGGTCGGAATTACCTGCTTTTTGTGTGGTATGGTTTGAGGTAGATCAAGTACTTGAACAGGAAATGAGATGACCATCCCTATTGAATCCATGAACACATTGCGCGATCGGCGCGAAAAGGTTCTCAAAAACGTCAGCCCTGAAAAGCTGGCAGCACTGCACGCCAGGGGCTCGTTCTCGGCCCGTGAGCGCATCGACACCTTGTTTGACGATGGCAGTTTTCAGGAACTCGGCATGCATGCGCACCACAATGCGGTGTCTTTTGGCATGGCGGATCGCGAGCTGCCCACCGACGGTGTCATCACCGGCACCGGCTATATCGGCGACATGCAGGTGGCCTCCTTCAGCCAGGACTTCCAGGTGCTGGCTGGCACCATGGGCAAAATGCAGGCGCGCAAAATTGTCCGCCTGATGCGCCACGCCTTGCGGGTTGGCGTACCGATGGTGGCCTTCAAGGATTCCGGCGGTGCCCGCATCCAGGAAGGCGTTGACGCATTGTCTGGCTATGGCGACGTTTTTTACTACAACGTCATGTTGTCCGGCGTGGTGCCGCAAATCGCCGTGATTTGTGGCCCCTGCGCCGGTGGTGCCGCCTATTCGCCAGCCTTGATGGACTTTGTCATCATGACCCGGCATAACGCCTACATGTTCCTGACCGGCCCCGAGGTCATCAAGGCAGTGACCGGGCGTACCGCCACCATGGACGAAGTCGGCAGTGCCGAGATGCACGCCTCGGTCAGCGGCAATGTTCACTTCATTGCTGAAAATGATGAGCACGCCATCAACCTGGTCAAGCAACTGCTGACTTATCTGCCGCCCAACAACACCGAAGATCCGCCGCACGACATGTCGGTTCCGATTGACGAGATGGAAGACCAGGGCATTTACGACCTGATCCCTGGCAGTTCGTCAGATCCGCTGGACATGCATGCGGTCATTCGCCGCATCGTTGACAACGGCCAGTTGTTCGAGGTGCATGCCAATTTTGCGCAAAACGTGATTATTGGCTTTGCCCGCATTTGCGGCATGGTGATCGGTGTCGTGGGCAACCAGCCGATGGTCAGAGCTGGCGCACTCGACATGGACGCTGCTGACAAGATTGCCCGCTTTGTGCGCATGTGCAACGTGTTCAACATACCCCTGATCACCCTGGTTGATGTGCCCGGCTTCCTGCCCGGCGTTGAGCAAGAGCGCGGCGGCATCATCCGCCACGGTGCCAAGATGCTGCATGCCTTTGCGTCCTGCACCACACCCAAGATCACGGTGATTTTGCGCAAAGCCTACGGCGGCTCCTATCTGGCGATGTGCAGCCAGGAAATGCGCGCTGACATGGTTTATGCCTGGCCAAGTGCCGAGATTGCCGTGATGGGTGCCGAAGCAGCCGTCAAGATTCTCTACCGCAAGGAAATTGAGCAAGCCACCGACCGCAAGGCCAAAGGGGCCGAGTTGGCGCAGGATTACCGTGACAAGTTTGCCTCGCCCTATGCTGCAGCGTCCAACTTCTACATCACCGATGTGATTGATCCGGCTGACACCCGCTGGATGCTGGCGCTGGCTTTGCGCAAATCGCTCGGCAAGCGCGAACTGCGTCCGGCCAAGAAGCACGGCAACATGCCGCTGTAAGCGCTTTTACCAAGGACACACAACATGGTCGGCCAAGCAATCGTTACCGCGTTTCAAATTTACGGTATTTCCATCGTGATCGCCATGCTGGTGGCGGTGCTCATCAAGGTGATGGTCACTGTCACCGGCAGAATCGAGCAAGCCAGGGTCGCCACCGAAGTGCCCCAGGGCGAAGTCTGCCCAATCCTGCTGGGCATACCCGACGAAGATGTGGCAGCCCTGTCTGCCGCCATTTTTGCCGTCATCGGCCCGCATCGCATCCTGCAGATTTCCGAAAGAAACCGCGCCTGGGCCAGCCAGGGTCGGGCCGCTCAACACTCATCCCACGCCGGACACCCACGGCCTCAACGTTAAAACAGGAATTCATCATGCCCCGTCAATTCAAAGTAACCGTCAACGGCCGCGAATACGAAGTAGCCGTCCTCGAAGTCACCGCCGGTGCCACTTCTTCTTCAGCGCAAATGTCCATGCCAGGCACCCCGGCGCCGATGATGGCCGCCGCAACAGCAGCCCCGGCCGCTGCAGCACCAGTGGCAGCAGCCGCAGGTGCTGGCGACGAAGTCGCCCAGATGGGCGGCGTGGTGGTGCAGGTCGATGTCAAGGTGGGCCAAACCGTGGCCGTCGGTGACAAACTGCTGGTGCTCGAAGCCATGAAAATGAAAAGCCACCTGCTGGCCAGCCGGGCCGGCAAGGTGACACGCATCATGGTGGCAGCCGGTGACCCCGTCGAAGGTGGTCAGCCGGTGATGACCATCCAGTAAGCCGTCAGCACCCAAGCACCTGACACTATGGAACACTTAAGCTTTCTTAGCCTGTTCCAGGGCATTGCGACCCTGGTTGCAGCCGACCCTGCGGTGATGTGGGGCCGCATTTTTTTGATGCTGCTCGGCTTTTTGCTGATCTACCTGGGTACCCGCGAGGTACTTGAGCCGCTGCTGATGATCCCGATGGGTCTGGGCATGGCCGCCATCAACGCTGGCGTGATGTTTCTGGAAGGGGGTAAAGCTGGCACGCTGTTTGTTGATCCGCTGATGTCTGACCCGACCGATCTGGTCAACATCATGCAGATCAACTGGCTGCAGCCGATTTACACCCTGACTTTCAGCAACGGCCTGATCGCCTGTTTTGTTTTCATGGGTATTGGTGTGTTGCTGGATGTTGGCTATGTGATGGCACGGCCATTCCAGAGCATGTTCATTGCGCTGTTTGCCGAATTGGGAACAATTCTGGTGTTCCCGTTTGCCATCTGGCTGGGCATGAAACCAGGTGAGGCTGCTGCGGTGGCAACGATTGGCGGCGCTGATGGCCCGATGGTGCTGTTTACTTCGCTGATTCTGGCCAAAGACCTGTTTGTACCGATTACCGTGGTGGGTTACCTCTACCTGGGTTTGACCTACGGCGCATACCCGTATCTGATCAAGTGGCTGGTTCCTGAACGGATTCGCGGCATCAACATGTCTGCTGACCGTGGGCCAAAAATCACCCGGTCGCAAAAGATGATTTTTGCCGTGGTGACCTGCACGCTGCTGTGCCTGTTGTTTCCGGTGGCAGCACCGCTGTTTTTCTCGCTGTTTGTCGGGGTGGCAGTGCGGGAAAGTGGCCTGGAGTCTTTTACCAAGCTGCTTAGCGAGACCTTCCTGTACGGTGCCACCTTCTTTCTGGGTCTGACACTCGGTGTATTGTGCGAGGCCGGCACGCTGCTTGACCCCGTCGTGCTCAAACTGCTGCTGCTGGGCATGCTGGCCTTGCTGATCTCGGCGCTCGGAGGTCTGGCCGGTGGCTACATCCTCTATTTCGCTACCGGTGGCAAGTTCAACCCGATCGTCGGCATTGCTGGTGTCAGTTGCGTTCCGACTACCGCCAAAGTGGTGCAAAAGATTGCCACAGCCTCCAACCCAAGTGCCATCATCCTGCCGCAAGCGCTCGGCGCCAACATCAGCGGTGTCATCACCACCGCCATCATCGCGGCGGTGTATGTCAGTGTGCTGCGCGGGACTTAGTCAGGAAATTGGCATCTAGCCCTTATGGGATAAGCGCTGACAGCTATATACTTTGTAGCTAAATGTCAGTCGCTACCGGGTAAGTCAGATTGTTACTGGGTTAACCAGCTTGCGGCCAAGTGGCGGCACTGTCTTCGGGCAGCGCCGCCACTGTCATTTGTGACAGGATCGGGCTATCATCAACTTCAGTGCCCGGCTCCGTGCACGTTCACCGCTGGGGTGACGGAGCGTCCAATTGAGGGATATGGTCACCAACCAGTCAAGTCTTTCGCATTCCCGGGAAGAATTACTGATAAGTCATAGCGACATTCGTCGCGAGGGCGCAACTCCCACAAACTCAAACTACTTCAGATGTTCCATGGGAGTCGCTTCGTTGCGACGAAGGCTGTTCGATTCCAGCTCGTCTGGCATGGGTTTAGCCGCTGGTGCGTCCAACTGGAAGCAAGTTAATGCGCGTCACCACACCTCATGCAGCCGCCCTGCCACCAGCCGCACCGCCCGGTGTGCCATGGCTCGGGCTTCTGGCTCATCATGGGTGACCAGCAGGGTTGCCATGTTCGCCACCTCGATGCGCGCACGAAACTCATCACGCAGGGCCACCCGCAGGTCGGCATCGAGCGCTGAAAACGGCTCATCGAGCAACAGCGCGCGCGGCTGCGTGATCAGCGCCCGGGCCAGCGCCACCCGCTGCTGCTCGCCGCCTGAAAGATTCCAGACGCGGCGCCCGGCCAGGTCGCCCAGTCCGAAAACATCCAGCATCTGCAGCGACCGTGCCCTGGCCTCGCGGCTGCCGACGCGTTGCTCGATCAAGCCAAAAGCCACGTTGTCTTGCACATTCAGGTGTGCAAACAGGGCAAAGTCCTGAAACATCAAGGCAAAACGGCGCTTCTCGGGTGCCAGATGGGTGATGTTCTGGCCGTCGAACCAGACGCTGCCCGCATCAGGGGCCAGCAAGCCGGCGGTTATGTTGAGCAAGGTGCTCTTGCCGCTGCCAGACGGACCTAGCAGGGCCACAATTTCCCCGGCCGCCACCTGCAAACTGACATCTTGCAGCAGGGGTTGATCTGCATAGCGCTGGTGAATGTGGCGAAGCTCAAGCATGTTGCGGCATCGGGGTGCTGGCCAGTGCTGGCAGCCGCATCGGGGCACTCCCCTTACGGTCAGGTCCTGGCCATTCAATTGACAAAAAAACCGCCAGCGCCAGCGCCATCAAAACACAGGCCAGCACCATGGCGGCATCCAGATTGGCCGCGCCAGGGCGACCCAGGCGCTGGTAAATCAAGGTGGTCAGCGTAGCCCATTCAGGGCGCGACAAAAACAGCGTGACGGCAAATTCCCCCAAAGCCGTAGCAGCGGCAAAGGCCATGCCACGGCGCAAGGCCGGACGCAGCAGCGGCAAGGTCACGCGCCAGAAGCAGCGCCACCGGCTGGCCCCCAGGGTGCGTGCCGCTTGCCCCAGATGCACCGGCAGGCTGTCAAGCCCGGCTGCCATCGACTTGGCCACAAACGGGTAAGCCAGCACCGCGTAGGCCACCAGCAACAAGGACAGGCTGGCAGTCCAGCCGGGGTATAGCAACAACAAGCCAAACGCCACCGTCACCGGCGACACCACAAACGGCAAAAAGGCAGCAGCGCGCCAGACCACCGAGGCCTG
>DAOSLL010000129.1:0-8684 GCA_035368905.1 Rhodoferax sp. | reverse complement strand
CCGGGTTCCACCAGGGGTCGTAATGGATCACCGTGTCGGCTTGCGGCAGGTTCAGGCCGACACCACCGGCTTTGAGGCTGATCAGAAACAAGGGCACTGCGCCGCTGGTGAACTGGGTGATCAGGTCGTCGCGCTTCCGGCTTTGGCCATCAGGCTGACCGGCGCAATGATCAGCGCGGGCAAGTTCAGGCGGCCCGGGTCTTATTCGATCTGGAGGTGCGCCAGCGTCCGCAGGCTTTTGCCCAGGCCCATGCGGTACAACTCCAGGGCGCGGGCGCAACTGATGCTGTCGCACTGTTGCTCCAGCGAGGCCAAATCAAGCCAGAGACTGGAGCTTTGCCAATGGGTTTGCATGAAATAGGCCTCCAGCCCTTGACTGTGTTGCGCTACTAGCTATTAAACTAATAGTGTTCAGGCGGCTGCGCAACCCTTCGCGTGGTCGGCCTGCCGGTCGGCGTGGTAGCTTGATCGCACCATGGCCCCTACTGCCGCGTGACCGAAACCCATTGCATAGGCACGCGCCTCAAACATCTTGAACACATCCGGGTGAACATGGCGCTTGACCGTCAGATGGCCGCCAGTGCGCCCGCGAGTTGGGACTGGTTGAGCATGGCCCCCTGGTTATGGGCCAGCATGGTCCACAAGCGGCGCAGCGTGGCTGCAGGTACTTTGGGGCCCAGCGCGGGAATGTCACGCTCCAGGTAGCTGGCGATGAAGGCTTCACGCCAGCGCAGGCTGCGGGCATCATCGTCAGCCATTGCAAACGCAAGGCAAGGCGAGATAACAACGACATGGATGATTTAGAAATGGAATTACCGGTCTGACGTGGTCCCAAAAGCACCACCGCCGGAAATTGATCGAGCAGGCTGATCACAGTTGATTTTGTGCAAAGCGAAGGTTCATCCGTGTAATTCAACAAATTAATCTACGTATTGCACGGTTGAAGGTTCTGGGCAGGGTTTTGACAATAACGCCGGGCAAAGTTCGGGTGCATGCCTTTGCTGCGCGTGATGATGGGTCAGGCGCGCCAAGACCTGCGTGGCGAGGGCGCAGCAACTCACCACAATGGAACCAAGTTAGGGGGGTGTTGCTGGCGCTTACAAACTGCTTGACGTGGTGCACTTTGCCACGAACTGCGCGCTATTTTTTACCGGCTGTTGTCAGGCTGGTTCATCGGGTGACTTGCGGCTGCCAGAGACCCGGTCAGCCAGCTTGCCGAACTGCCACAGCCAGACCAGCCGTTCAGACCTGCATTTGGAGGTCGACAATGTGACGACGATTTCGATGACCGCAGTCGGTTAAATGTGTCGATGCTGTGGCACCTTTTAGGCAGCAGCCCGTTATGCGATTCGCAAAACGAAAGTGGGTATCGCCACCAGGGCGGCAAGGCCAAAGACCAGATAGTTGCCTTTGCGCGGATCAAAATCTTCAGCAATGAGTGCCCACTTGCGTCTCATCAAAAGGCGACCCACAGCAATGTCAAACGACGCCATGAAAGCGGCAAGAAAAACGCCAAGCGCTATGGCAGAGAAGCGGGTGGTCAATCCCATGGCCGGAATGAACACATAACAAACACCGAAGGCAAGAAGTGTTCCGGTGACGATGCTGATTTTCTGGGCGTTGGATTTGCCCACGAGCGGTACCAGGTAACGGATGCGAGTGATCCCATGGAGCATTTCTGCGCTTGCCAGCGCCAGGCAAAGGCTAAATACGCGTTTTGAAATGTCAAACATTTGAAACCCTCGCTGAAGTTGGTGCTTTGATGGCCTGTAAAAGTTTGTCCTGTTGCCAAATGGTTACATCGGTTGTGGCGCATCCATCGCCTGCACTTTGACATCAAGACCAAGCCTTGTGAGGTCGTCAAAGAATTGCACCGGTTCCACCAGCGTGGCCTGCTTCCACAGCCCAGGCTTGCGCAGGCTGCCATCAAAGTATTGAAGTAGACAAGCCACTGTCGGCGCTGCGGTAACCAGGTAGGCATCTGCGTGAGACACCGTCATTCGAAGCGCGCACTTCGGCCCGCGCGCGTCCATTTGCAATACCGCCCCATAGGGTGGGTGCGTCGTGTGTTTCAACCCCCACTCCATCAGACGGCCAATCCAATGGCGGGACCCTTCAGGTGACAGGGCAAGCAGGCCAAACGCCAACGGAATGAGGATGTAGTCCACGAAGCCACCCAACCCGCTGCTGTAAAAGCCGGTGTTTCTCAGTGTGGGGATCAAGTCGGGCAACTCACGGAACTCCTCCATGAACATCGGCGCGCAATACTTGATGCCGAATGGCGGGCCAAAATCAACCTGTGGGTAGGCCCGCAGACTGGCCGACTGCCATACCCCATCCTTCAGGACTCTTGGGCTGAAAGACTTGAGCTCATCCGTAAACTCTACCGCTGACGAACTGGAAAACGCCCGATCTCGCCAATTGACCTGAAAGGCTGACGCAACCGCCGCCGACTCCAAACCCGGCATCTGGCGAGCGGCGTAGCGCACCATGGCGGCCGGGATGCCAGGGCGAAATCCACCGTCGGTAATGAAACAAAGCTCTGCTGTACGAATACGCTCGCGCAAAGACTCCAGCGCCTGATGTTTGGCTTTGACCGAAATCTGGACATCCAGGTAGTCAATCCCGGCTTCCAGCGCGGCCTCTGCGACTACTTTGGTGTGCTCAATGGTGCTGGCGGCCACGATGACCAAATCCACCTGTCTGAAGGCAGCCAATAGTGAGTCTCGATTGGCTGCGTTCACCTCCAAGCCAGAGAAGCGATCGGTGCCAAATTCGGCATCCATCTGCCTCGCTGCATTAGCCGCACACTGAATGCGGCGACCAGCCAAAACAATTTGAAGGTCACCCACCTTGGCCAACAGGCGGGCAATGGCCAGACCAGCATTCCCATACCCGCCAAGGATAAGTAGCTTTTGAGGACGCATACGCAGAAAAATGTTCATGGTTTAAACAACTTGTTTGCCATCACGCCGATGGATTTCTTGACCAGATTCCATCCTTCGTCTGACTGAATATCGAGGCCACCGAAAGAATGAATCGAGCGTGCTCGGATCAGCAGGTTTTGCACGCCAGCAATCAACACATTCGTCAGGGGCAACAGCGCTGGATGGGCTTGATACTCTGAGAGCGCCGCCAAGGTGCGACCTACTTCTTCACCCCATTTTTCGCGTTGATCTTCCATGATGTCGGTCAGCGCATTGCGGTGACTGATTTCACCCGCCAGGATTTCAATCGTTAGTGGTCGGGCGCGCAGACTGTCAATAAAGTGGTCAAAAAAGAAAACATAGCGCTCAGCCAAAGGCAGTTCCATCAGATTGGGTGGGCTGATGTCGACGAGTTCTTGAACGCTTGGCCAAAACTCCCCGCTCGCCGCCCATGCAGTGAGCAATTTCGGCAGACCCTCGAAATACCGATAAATCAATACCTTGTCAACGCCTGCTTCACGTGCAATGGCGTTGATGCCAATTTTGTCGATTCCGTCCCTGGCCAGCACACGGCCAACGGCTTCGATGATCTTTGCCGAAGTCAAGTCGCGGTTGCGGGTTGGCAGCTTGGTCATGGTTGCTGAACGCGGCTTAAGCAATTGGCAAAACTGCTGGGACAGGGCGGGTCAGGCTACCCAGGTTGCAAGCGATAGCGAGACAAGTGTGTTTTTCAAAATGCCTGGAATTCAGCATGCCATTCTCCAAAAACTAGGTGCGAAGGATCTCGGCAAGTGGTCGACGTGGTGCTGCAGGAACCGCGGGGGCGAAGCCGACGCGCGCCCACATCTGCACGGTTTGACCTGATGGTGTCGCCCCACAAAGCTGGTGGATGGCCTGATGGTTGGCCTGCTGTTCGGTGTATTCCTGCAAGGCCTGCTGCAAGGGTTGCATTGCCACGCCATGGGCTGTGGCGGCCAACTGCACGCGCGCATAGGCACGACCGGCCGCGATTTGGGCAACGCGGTCATTTCGCGCAGTTTTCACCCAAAGAAACGCGGGAGTCGAGTCGATCTTGGCATCAAATTCCTTGATCTGGCTGGTCGTCGCATAGGCATCCGGCGCGGGTGCGCGCGAACGGTCAAACAGTCCGAGGCGATCTAACCACACCAGTTTGGGGTCCATGATGGACAAGCCATCGCGGTGCTTGAGAATTTCGTCGGCGCCAACCCGAAGAACCTTGTACGACTCAAGTATGGTTCGCGGTGTTGTCATCTCAATGCGCCACGCGTCAGATGCGATTTTGCGGTGCTGCGCCATGGCTTCAGGCTTGGCAAGATCCACATAGTCCAGCAGCACCGCTGCACTTCCAAGCGCCTTGCTCATCGCCTGCCAAGCCTGCGTCGGCACTGCGCGCTGTGCGTCATAGATGCTACGGTTGGTTCGGCGCTTCAGAATCTGTGCGAACAGCGGGTCTTTCTGGATGCTGGCATCCGGGAGCAGACGAATGCGGGCCACCGGTCGCGCATCGAGCTGCAGTGCATCAAAGCTGCCTTCTGGAAACAAGGTGATGTCACTTTTGTAGCCACGTTCACGCGCAGCGAGATCGAGCAACTCCAGGAATGTGCCATGGCTCATCATGATCTGCCGGAAGTAGGGATCAGTTTCGGGCAGCAGACGAGACAGATCGCAACGAAGCACAATTTCGTCAGGTTGGCGAAGGTCTGCCACCCACGACTGAAGGTTATGAGAGTGTGGCGCCAGCAACGCATAACTCAAAACCCAACGTCGGATGTCGGCTTCGGGGTCGGGACCACGCCATCCACTCGTGGCTTCGGAGGGAATCTCTGCGCTGCAGCCCGGCAATCCCAGGGTAGCCGGGAGAATGATCGCGCCGCCCAGGACTTTAAGAAAAGTTCTGACTTTCATGTTGCCCTTTCATTTGTCACCAATAAGTGACATTATAGTCACCAAGCGGTGACAAAGCCAACATCAATTTTGAGAATGTGCCTGCCAGGATGGCTGTGGTGCCTCGGTCAATCGGCTGCAACTCGCCGAGCAAGCGGCATTTGGGCGCATCGTGCATCCATCAACTTGGATTGGTATGAATCTGCACTTCCCAGAAGCAGGTATTCGTAGGTGTCGGCTCTCTACTCTTATGTATAGCCATACATAAGCAGCGGGAGCGGTCAGTCGAACCAAAATCGGGAGTGCCCGGTTTGGGCCAGTTGCGGACGCACACGAATGTCAGCTATCTGGATGTCAAATTTTTCCCCGTTGATTTGCTCGAAACCTGACAGAACCCAGGGACTCAAGCATGTCCTGAGCGGTCCATGAGTGGTCACCAAACCGGTCGTTCACTTGATGCGAGCACATGCAAGTTCATGCTGTTACTTCGACACGGGTTCCGTCTGGCATGGCAATCACCGCTTCGTAAAAGGCGTCTCCTGTCCATCGAGGTGGCGACTCAAGGCAGCCATCGGAATTGCATCTTTCTGCAAGTGCATCTACTGCAGAAACGTCTTCCAAAGAAATTGCAATATGGTCCCAGCCAACGCTGTTGCCGGAGGTCCTGGGACCTACCTATGGGCCTGCCATGACTTCAATCCTGGTCCCGCTGCCTGGAGGTTCTACAAAGCGGGATGCGAATCCAGCATGCCGCTCGCTCAAGTAGGTCGTATCTGATGTCACATTGAAGTAGCGGATCCAGAACGCGACAGCACAGTCAAGATCAGGTGTCCAAAGCGCAACGTGTGCGAGTTTCATATTGCGCTTGGGTTTGTCACAACCCCCTTTGGGCTGCTTGCAGTACGTGCAAAGACTGGCACCAGGCACATCAATGCAGCCAGCATCCAGAACGCAGCTTGCAAACCTGCCAGCTTGGAGATAAAGCCCATGACCGCTGGCCCCATGAGCTGGCCAGCGTATCCAATGGTTGTAACGGCAGAGATCGCCATGGCGGTGGGCATCGCGCTTTGTGCTCCGGCTTGGCGAAACAACACCGGAACGACGTTTGAAGCACCCAGGCCAATCAGCACAAAGCCAACCATGGCCATCTCGTAGCTGTGCAGGGTAAGCAGGCATATGAAACCGCACAAGACGACTAAACCACCCCAGAACACCGCCGCCCTGTCACCAAAGCGGGCTGTGATGGCATCACCACCGAAACGCCCCGCTGTCATTGCCACTGAAAACATAGCGTATCCGACGCCAGCGAGTTGCGGTGTGCTCAGACCCATGTTGGTGAGAAGGAGTGCACTCCAATCCAACAGTGCGCCTTCCACCAGAAATGCAATTGCCGCCAACACAGACAAAATCACAACTGGCCCTCTTGGTAGAGCCATGAATGTCCCTGACTGCCCATCATGCAAAGTGGCCGTGGCAAGCAGACGCGGGGTGGTCAGTGCCATCGCCACCACCATCATTGCCGAGCAAACAAAAGTAGCCGTTGACGGAGCAAAGGAATGGGACAACATCACAGTCACCAAAGCTGCACCTGAGAACCCACCAACGCTGAATAGCGCATGAAAGCCGGACATCATCGGACGACCCGCATTGCGCTCTACCTCAACAGCATGGACGTTCATTGCAACATCCAATGAGCCCAATGCGCCACCGAAAATCACCAGCGCCATTGCCATCAGCCACACCGAATCCGCGAGTGCCAAAGCAGGCAGTAGCAAAGCCATGCACAGGCTTCCAGTGAGGATGACAGGTTTGCAACCATATCGTGCGCACAGTGGCCCCGTGCGAACCATTGCCGCAACCGAACCTATGCCCAGGCACAAGAGCAGCAGGCCAAGTGATCGGTCGTCGATTTGCAGGCGTTGCTTGGCGTATGGAACCAGCGGTGCCCAGGCAGAGAGTCCAAAGCCAGCGACCCAAAAGGCAAGCCGGGTTGCCACTCGCGAGGAGGATTTGTTTGAATGGGTCATGTGAAGTTGCAAAAGAAATGTTGCGCTGGATCAGTTGTAAGGCGTACTCAAGTGGATGTCTTTGCCAATAGGACTGGAACATCTGCACCTTGAAGTTCCACAACTATTTCGGATCGAGCGTCTTCCTCCAGGATGACTTGATCCAGATTCTTTGCCGCTGAAATCCGATGGGGACCCTTTGCCGTGAGCTTTTCGTTCGTGACCATGGCAATACGTATCTGGCTTGCTGAAAGCAAAGCCCGCTTGAAGAGTGCATCGCCATGGTGGATGGCACCCAGTCCAAATTTGGCTGAAAGCGCACAGGCACCGATGAAGCAACGGTCAATGTTCATGTCAGCCACAGCCTTTATGGCGGATGCATCGATGCATCCACCAACCTGCGTGTCCACTGCGCCACCGACCATGATCAGTGTCAAATCGCCGCGCAACAAAACCGCCTTGGCAATGTCGATCGAATTGGTGGCCACCGTGAGGCCTTTGTCCTCTGGCAGGTGATCAACCAATGCCAGATTGGTACTGCCGACGTCCAGAAATATGAACTCATCCGCCTGGATAGTTTGTGCGGCGGCACGCGCCAATGCCTCCTTGCGAGGCCAGTCTTCCCCAACACGAGCGGCCATGGGCTTGCTGCTGGCAAGGATGGGGAGTGCACCTCCGTAGACACGACGGCATCGCCCTTCGGCAGCCAGAGCGCGAAGGTCTCGCCGTATGGCATCTTCCGAAACGTTGAACTCTGTCGCCAGTGAACTGGCCACAGCAGGCTTGCCTTGTTCAAGCCGCTCAAGGATTTGGTCCCTGCGTGCAAGGGGAACTTCGGTGTTCATGGCATGATTCTAAACGTGTACAAACAAGAATGCAACGTGTATAAACGTGAATCACAGTTAGCAAGGCCGTTGATCAAATGACTGCTTTATGTGATGAATGCATCTGACCGGTTGTGGCCAACTCGCGACTACCACTCTGAAGATCGGCAATCTGGTTAGCGGACATTGGCATAAAGATGCTGCAGATGCGTGAATGTCGGCTACCGGGCGTTGATTTTGGTGATGGCAATTACCGCTTTGGGTAAGCGGACGGCGACCAATGCCCGGTTATGGGAAGTTCAAATTCATGATTTGAGGTGCCGACCAGCCGACGTTGGTGGGCGGCTCCAAGGTGCCCATTGCAGACACGGCTGCCGCGCAAATTATCCTTAAAGTCGACATCCGCGAATCACGAATCACCGACTCAGCGCAACTGGCGGCGCAAGATTTTTCCGATGTTGGATTTGGGCAGTGGGTTGACTCTGAACTCGACAATGCTTGGCATTTTGTAACCGGTCAGATGTTGGCGACAGTGGTCGAGCAGGTCCTGCTCGGTCAGCGAGGGATCCCTTTTGACGACGACTATCTTCACGCTTTCACCAGAGTGTTCATTGGGCACCCCGATAGCACCCACCTCAAGTACGCCGAGATGGCTGGCAACGACGTCTTCGATCTGATTTGGGAACACCTTGAAACCCGAGACGATGATGATGTCCTTCTTGCGGTCAGTGATGCGCAAGCTGCCCGCTTCGTTCATCAACCCCATGTCGCCGGTGCGCAACCAACCGTCAGCGGTGAATACGTGTGCCGTCTCTTGCGGTTGATTCCAATAGCCGGCCATCACTTGCGGGCCACGCACGCAAATCTCGCCAACCTGGCCGCTTGCGACTTCGACATCGTTGTCGTCCACCACGCGGACCTGAGTGGAGGGAAACGGCAAGCCAATATCGCCGGTCCAGTCTTCGATGTTCAGTGGGTTGGAGGTGACCCCAGGTGATGCCTCGGTCAACCCGTAGCTCTCG
>DAOSLL010000128.1:0-8708 GCA_035368905.1 Rhodoferax sp. | reverse complement strand
CCCAATGGGTGAACCCCATCGAAGCTGAAAAAGTCAATATTCATGAGGACTTACCATTGAAAACAAGCGGTCAACTGAGGAATCTAGGTCAAAAGTTAGGGTGAATGCGTCGGGCTTGAGGGCTTGCCCTGACTGGCAAGGCGGCGCTGCTGCCTCAAGCTGGTCGTCTCAGGTTTCAATCTGGTCCAGGCGGCTATCAACATCTTGCTCAAAACGCTCGATGAACATCAGCGCCCGGACTTCGGCTGCAGCCTCGCTGTAGGCACCCTGATGGTCCATCAGTTGCTCTATTTTTTGTAGCATGTCACGCACAACCTGCTTGACCTGCAGCCGGATTTGCTCTAAAGATTCGGGGCTGTGCGCGGCCTCCAGATCGTCACGCCATTGCATTTGCTGCAGCAAAAACACAGCCGGCATGGCGGTGTTGTTTTCCGCGTTGACCGGTGCACCCTGCAGTTCACACAGGTAAGCAGCGCGTTTGATTGGTGTTTTCAGCCGCTGGTAAGCCTCGTTGATGCGCACCGACCATTGCATCGCAATGCGTTGGGCGGCAGCACCCTGGGCGGCAAACTTGTCCGGGTGCGCTTGGCGCTGCAGGTCTTTCCAGCGCGCATCAAGCTGCGTGCGGTCTTGCGCAAAGCGCCGCTGCAAGCCAAACAGCTCGAAATCGTCAGACTGGAGATTCACACCCGAAACGACTCACCACAACCGCAGCGGTCCCGTTCTCTGGGGTTATTGAACTTGAAGCCTTCATTGAGGCCCTCGCGCACAAAGTCAAGCTCGGTGCCATCGAGATAGGCAAAACTCTTGGGGTCAATCAGCACCTTGACACCATGGCCTTCAAACACCATGTCCTCAGGCCCGACTTCATCGACGTACTCCAGCTTGTAGGCCAGCCCCGAACAACCGGTGGTTTTGACACCCAGACGCACGCCTACACCCAATCCGCGTTTGCTCAGGTAGCGATTGACATGCCGGGCGGCAGCTTCAGTCAGCGTAACAGCCATGATTCTTGTATGTTGTTAGGGGGTTGCCGACCTAGCCTGCCATTGCATGCCGGTCAGGTCGTTGGTGTTTCAGACGGTCTGTGCTTCGGTGTGCTTCTGGCGGTAGTCATTTACCGCTGCCTTGATGGCATCTTCAGCCAGGATCGAACAATGGATTTTGACAGGCGGCAAGGCCAATTCTTCGGCGATCTGGCTATTTTTTAGCGCAGAGGCCTGGTCCAGCGTCTTGCCCTTGACCCATTCGGTGACCAGCGAGCTTGAGGCAATCGCCGAGCCGCAACCATAGGTTTTGAAGCGGGCATCTTCAATCACCCCGGTTTCGGCATTGACCCTGATCTGCAGTTTCATCACGTCGCCACAAGCCGGTGCGCCGACCATGCCGGTGCCAACCGACTCGTCGCCCTTGTCAAACGAACCCACATTGCGCGGATGTTCGTAGTGGTCAACCACTTTTTCAGAATATGCCATAGCGTTTCCTTTCGGGATGAAGAGACTTTTTATTCAGGCTCAATAGACTTCTGCGGGGTCAATCTCGGTCGATCAGGTCAAAAAGATCGGACCGACAAACGACCCCCAGGCTTCATCTATCAGTGAGCCGCCCATTGAATGGTCGATATATCGATGCCTTCCTGGTACATGTCCCACAGCGGACTAAGACCCCGCAGCCGGGCCACATTGACCCGGATGGTGTCAATCGCGTAATCAATCTCGGCTTCGGTGGTCCAGCGGCCAATCGTCATGCGCAAGCTGCTGTGCGCCAGTTCGTCACTGCGGCCCAGCGCGCGCAGCACATAGCTGGGCTCCAGACTGGCCGACGTGCAGGCCGAACCACTCGACACTGCCAGGCCCTTGATGCCCATGATCAGCGACTCACCCTCAACATAGTTGAAGCTCATGTTCAGGTTGTGCGGTACCCGCTGTGCGAGGTTGCCATTGATGAACACCTGCTCGATATCGCTCAACCCGGCAATCATGCGGTCGTGCAGCGCCTGGATGCGCCGGTTCTCGACTGCCATTTCTGCCTTGGCTATGGCGTACGCCTCGCCCATGCCAACGATCTGGTGGGTTGGCAGCGTGCCGCTGCGCATGCCGCGTTCGTGACCGCCGCCGTGCATTTGCGCCTCGATGCGAATGCGCGGCTTGCGTCGCACAAACAGCGCGCCAATGCCTTTCGGACCGTAGGTTTTGTGGGCGGTCAGGCTCATCAAATCAACCGGCAACTGGCCCAGATCAAATTCAACCCGCCCGGTGGCCTGCGCCGCATCGACATGGAACACCACGCCCTTGCTGCGGCAAATGGCACCGAGCGCCGCGATGTCCTGGATCACGCCAATTTCGTTGTTGACAAACATCACGCTGGCCAAAATGGTGTCGGGGCGAATGGCCGCCTTGAAGACTTCCAGATCAACCAGACCGTCTGGCTGAACATCAAGGTAAGTCACCGCAAAGCCCTGGCGCTCCAGCTCGCGGCAGGTGTCAAGCACCGCCTTGTGCTCGGTCTTGACGGTGATGATGTGTTTGCCCTTGCTTTGGTAGAAGTGCGCCGCACCCTTGATCGCCAGGTTGTTGGACTCGGTGGCACCCGAGGTCCAGACGATTTCGCGCGGGTCGGCACCAATCAGCGCCGCCACCTGCTCGCGCGCCTTTTCGACGGCAGCCTCGGCTTCCCAGCCCCAGGCGTGGCTACGTGAGGCCGGGTTGCCAAAATGCTGGCGCAACCAGGGGATCATGGCATCAACCACCCGCTCGTCGCAAGGGTTGGTGGCGCTGTAGTCCATGTAAACGGGAAAATGAGGGGTGCTGTCCATGGTGGGGTCTTTGGCTGAATTGAGATGGCAATCGGGTCACATCTTGGAATAGATGTTGCCCAAGGCGAACACCGAATTGGGTGCGTTGACGCGAATCGGCTTGGCCGCTGGCATGCTGGAGATGGCGCGCTTGAGCAGTGGCTTTTCCTCCATCTGAAAACCCTTGGCCAACTGCTCATCGACCAGTTTTTGCAGACTGATCGATTCCAGAAACTCGACCATTTTGACGTTCAGCGAGGCCCACAACTCGTGCGTCATGCAGCGCGCACCCTCACCGAGGCAGTTTTCCTTGCCACCGCAGTGAGTCGCATCCATCGGTTCATCAACCGAGCTGATGATTTCGGCCACGGTAATTTCAGCGGGCGCCCGCGCCAGGGTGTAACCACCGCCAGGGCCACGGGTGGATTCCACCAGCGAATGGCGGCGCAACTTGCCAAAAAGCTGCTCAAGGTAGGACAGCGAGATTTCCTGGCGCTGGCTGATCCCGGCCAGGGTAACCGGGCCGGCAGCTTGGCGCAGCCCCAGATCAATCATCGCTGTGACGGCAAAACGGCCTTTGGTGGTAAGTCGCATGAGGAACTCCTGGCATTCGGTTGGGTAAACAGGCTTGGTCAAGTGCTTTCTCGACTAGCGAAGTCAAGTATAACCAAAATCCGAGCGTTCTAGTCGGGTAACTAGACTGATCAGTAACTTTTTAAGGGTATTGAGTGATTTCTGCTGCCGGTGAGCACCGCGATGTTGTCGCATCAAGCTGGGTGACCCAATCGCCACCGCAGGAAATAGCCCGTCCTTTGACTGCGCAGGCGTCCGTTAGACCCATGCCAGTGTGACAACTGGCAAAGGGATATCAGGATGCATGACTTGGGTGGAGGATGCCTTTGAGCCTGGCAGGACAACTCCTGGACCAGAAGTCTTTGCGGGCAGTGACCAGCAAGACCGCAGACTGGAACGAAATCTCCAAGTATTGCATCGCCTTCGCCAATGCAACCGGCGCTCGGCTGCTGCTGGGCATCGAGGATGGGCAGGATGACCCGCCCGCCAGTCAACATATCCCCGCCGACCTGCCTGACACCCTGCGACGCAAACTGACTGAGCGCACCGTCAACGTTGCCGTGATACCCGATGTCGTCACTGCCCCCAATGGCGGCCAGTACATTGAATTGCGTGTTCCGCGCGCCTTGGCTGTGGCCTCGACGACCGACGGCCGCCACTTTCTGCGCGTGGCCGATCAGAGCAAGCCCATCACGGGCGACGACGTGATGCAGCTGGCCAGCGAGCGCTCCGCGCTGCCGTGGGAAACACAAACCACCCTGCATATGCCGCGCGTCGAGGTGGATGCCGCCTAGCGTGACAAGTGGCTGCAAGCGTTACGCGCCTCCGACCGCGTCAAGGCCTCGGTCAAGGAAAAGACCGACGACGAGCTGCTTGATCACTATCAGCTCGCGCCGGGAAACGCTTTGACCAACCTAGTAATTCGTTCCACCAAAACGAATGCATGAAATCGTGTCTTTTCCCGCCTGGCGTTGTTGCTCGTCCTGGCACAAGCTACGGCTATGTCGCCTCCTCGCGCCTAGCCAGACGGAAAAATCAATCAATTTCAATTTGTATCCAACTTGATGAAACGGACTACTAGTTACCGAAACCTCCGTGTAGCGGCTTCGTCCAGCACTGCGGTCAACACGGACGCTGCGTGACAAAGTCGCGCAGCGCCGGTTACCTTGAACGTTCGGTTTCATGAGAACATCCCTTCTGAAATTCCCCAGCGAAATCCGTCTTACCATCTTACGCGAAACGTAATACACTTCGCGAATGATTCAGTCGTTCAAGTGCCAGGATACCCAGGCGCTCTACGAGGGAAAGTGTCCTCGCCGGTTCAAAGCTCTGGCCAAGGTTGCCGAGCGCAAGTTGGCGCAGCTTGATGCCGCGCAGTCACTGGCATTCATGAAGGCGCCGCCTGGGAATCACTGGGAGGCGCTGAAAGATGATCGGAAGGGCCAGCACAGCATCCGCATCAATGACCAGTGGCGCATCTGCTTCGTATGGACTGAAGTTGGGCCCACTGACATTGAGACCTTGGACTATCACTGAAGGAATAAATATGACACGTCCCGTCAATCGTATGCGTCCCGTGCACCCCGGCGAGGTTCTGCGCGAAGACTATCTTGTCCCGATCGGGCTGAGCGTCAACGCCCTCGCCGTCGCTTTGGGTGTACCCGCGACTCGCATTCACGAGATCGTCAAAGAGCGACGTGCAGTTACGGCTGACACTGCGGCACGCTTGGCCAAGCACTTTGGCGGTGACGCAACGTCATGGCTGGTTATGCAAGCCAACTACGACTTGAAAACTCTGCCAACCCTCGGGGACATTGAACGCGCGGTTCCAGTACGCCAACAACTCGCCGCATAGCGCAGCCAAGCCTATGCCTACATCAAGGACGTGTTGACGCGTCTGCCGACACAGAAGAACAGTCAGACTGAAGAATTGCTGCCTCACCGCTTACAGCCCACAAAAACGCAACTGCGCACCGCCTTGCCATCAAGGCTCCTACACGTCAAGGCGTGTTGCCCACCCGCTTACAGTCGTTCACCGCCACAGTGCACTGGTTGGGAATGCCCAACTCTGCCAGACCATACCCGTGGCAAAGATGACCAGAGTGCGCCGGTGGCGGCCGCAAATCATGCATGCCATCCACCGCCACCAGTTTGTTGATCAGTTCAAACAGGTGCTGATGCTGGGCATCAACCTCGGGCCCACCAATCTTGAAACTGATTTCCATTGAACGCTCCGATAGCCGAATTCAACTGAAATTGGAATCGACCATAACCCAAATACTCAACCCAGGCTTACCCGGCACACGCTGGCTGGCTTGAAAGCGCCAAGGCCCTCTGCAGCGCTGGCATGGGCAAACCCTAGCCGTTGCGTATTTCCTGCGAGAAAGTGACAACCGGGCGCCTTGAGTGCGGCGCTTGCCGGTCTGAGGCGCAGTGGCGAGAAAGTTTGCGTCTTTCTGATCACAAGCCCTGATTGGCTATTGAATAGAAACTATGTATTAAACAGCAGTTTCAGATCAGAAAGTTTCCCAATCCGAGTCGCTTGTCGCCGTTGAAGATGTGGCAGCAGGCGCAGCCAATGGCGTTGGTGCCTTGGGTTTGGGTGCTGGTCGGCTCGGTGCAGCCGTGTGTTCGCGTGCAGCGGCACCCTTGGGCACACCACCGGCGCGCCGGTCAGCGCCCTTGAAGTTGCTCACCTTGGGCGGGTGCGAGCGCACTGCTGCAGTCGGTATCGCCATGTGGGTGCTGTCGCCAGCCCCCAGTTTGAACACTGCCATGGTTTGCACCAGCTCTTGTGCCTGGCTCTTCAGGCTGCTGGCCGCTGCCGCCATTTCTTCCACCAGGGCAGCGTTTTGCTGGGTCACTTGGTCCATCTGAGTGACGGCCTCGCCCACCTGTCCGACACCCTGGCTTTGTTCGTTGCTGGCGGTGCTGATCGCACCCATGATGTCGGTAACACGTTTGATGCTGGTCACCACCTCCTGCATGGTGGTGCCGGCCTGGTCCACCAGCGCAGTGCCTTGCTCGACCCGCCCCACGCTGGCGCTGATAAGGGCCTTGATTTCCTTGGCTGCCTCGGCGCTGCGCCCGGCCAGAGACCGCACCTCACTGGCCACCACGGCAAAGCCACGACCCTGCTCCCCGGCGCGAGCGGCTTCCACTGCCGCGTTCAGCGCCAGTATGTTGGTCTGAAAAGCAATGCCGTCAATCACACTGATGATGTCGGCAATCCTGCGGCTGGCCTCATTGATGCCTTTCATGGTTTCAACCACTTGGGCAACCACCTCGCCACCTTGCACCGCCACGGTGCTGGCACTCATGGCCAACTGGTTGGCCTGGCGGGCGTTGTCGGCGTTTTGTTTGACGTTGGAAGACAACTCTTCCATGCTGGCAGCGGTTTGCTCCAGCGCGCTGGCCTGCGACTCTGTGCGGGCGCTCAAGTCGCTATTGCCCTGGGCAATCTCGACGCTGGCGGTGGCCACGGATTCGCTGCCGTGACGCACGCGGGCCACCACGCCTGACAGGCTGGCTTGCATGTCGCTAAGGGCTCGCATCAAACGGCCAATTTCGTCCTGGCTGCGCACCGCAATGGCCTGCGACATGTCACCGCCGGCAATCTGTTCGGTCACCCGTATGGCCTCATGCAGCGGCTGCAAAATGGCGCGCCGTATGGCCCAATAACCGAAGCTACCTGCCAGCAAGGCGAGCACCAGCACAGCCAGCACCGTGTTGATGATCTGGCTATTGACCCGGTTGGTGGCCGCAATTTCCACCTTTTTCTGCGCCAGCAAGGCCATAAGCGCCAGGCGCGTGGCGGTAAATTTTGTCGCGGCATCCGTCTTCATGTTGTCGGCGGCTTTTTCGTAGTCACCTGCCCTGGCAAGATCAATGGTTTGCTTGCTGCTGTCCTGGTAAGCTTTCCAGGTCTGGCTGAATTTTTCTGCCAGTAGTTTTTCACTTTCCAGCGCGCCAGCCAGGTAGGTCTTCCAGGACGCGTTCAGATCTGTGCTGGCCTGGTCTGCCAGTTTGAAGGGGGCCTCGGCCTCGCTGGCGGCGCTCTCGCCCATGGCCTGCAGGATGCTGCCACGGCGCAAGTGCAGGCTGTCCATGACTTCGTTGAGGCCCACCATGGCTGTGGCATCGCGCTCATAGTCGCGCGTCACGCTGGCAATACCGCGCACACCCATCAGGCCTGTGACCAGCAGGGCTAGCAGCAAGCCGCCCGCCAGCATCATCAGCCTGGCGTTGATTGTGATTCGTTCAAACATGGAACACCTCTTTCATAGCGGGCGCGCATTCAGGGTATGACGCGCCGCCAACAGCGCCATACCCGGTTGAGGCAAAAAAAGTTCAGAGGGTTGGAAATTGCCACGGTATCGTTTTCTGTCATTGCGAGCGAAACGCGGAGACTTATTTTTTTCCCCATCACAGGCATCGACTGCCTCGCTTCGTACACAGTGACGCATCCTTATTCAAGGTGCGTGTGCAGTGTCGGGCCTGATTCGGAAGGCTCGCCCTGACGATGTTGGTACTTTTGTATTGTCTGCTTCCCTAAGGGCTTGTTTATAGATATGCCGTGCATTGGGTCGTCGGAGCTGGGATGCAATGCTAGGAACAAAGCATGACATGCAACTCACGCACCAAGCGATTTGCAACAACGCAGTGCGCCCAAATCTGGCGAGCCAAATGTGCATCTTATTTGAGAACAAGCCCTTAGCTCTTCTTGAGCAGGTCGGCCACTTTTTTGCCGTTGCCCGTGGGCTGCCCCACGGTAATCAGGCCCATGGGGCGCACCATGGAAGGGCTCTTGACAATCTTGGCATCGCCGGGGGCGGCCTTCATGTGGACATCGGCTGCAGCACCAAAACCACCGGGCGTGCGTGACACCCAGGTAATGACTTCCTTGGGTGAGCGTACCTCGGTGGTGCCTTTCACGTAGTCTGCACCATCCATCATGGCCTTCTTGAAAAACTGGCCCGGTGCCAGCGAGGGCTCGGTGGCCACGACCTTGATCGGCAGATCAGCCCCCCCGACATCTTTCCAGTTGGTGATCTTGCCGGTGCCGATGTCCTTGAGCTGCGCTTTGCTTAAGGCCGTCACCGGGTTGCTCTTGTGAACAATCACCACCAGTTCATCTTCGCCAATTTTGGTGTACACCAGGTTGGCCGGCGCGCTGATATCGCGGTTTTCTGCCTTGGCGGCTTTTTTGGCGGCACCTACGGAGTCCTCCAGCGTGTCGCCCACGGTCGCCATGCTGACTTTGCCATCTATCAGGGCAAGTGTGCCGCGGCCGGTGCCGATGCCGTTGAACTTGATGTCGACCCCCGCTGCCTTGAGGTCG
>DAOSLL010000127.1:0-8753 GCA_035368905.1 Rhodoferax sp. | reverse complement strand
CGCGCTTGCCGGTAACCGCCCTGGTGGACCAGTTTTACGCGGACGTGCAGCAGCTAGGCGGCAATCGCTGGGACACCTCCAGCCTGATCAAGCGGCTGAAATAAGTTGCACCAGGACGGGCGCTAGTTTTTGGCTGCCCCCGGTGCTGGCTTGGGCATCATGCCACGCAGTTCATCTTCACTGATGAACTCAAAAACACGCACCACCTTTTTCACACCGCTGGTGCTGCGGGCAACTTCGGTGGCACGGTCTGCCTCACGCTGGGTCACCCGCCCCATCATGTAGACGGCACCACGTTCGGTCACGACCTTGAACGCGTTGGCAAACAGGTCCTTGGCATCGACCAGCCCGGCCTTGACCTTGCCGGTAATCAGTGCATCTGACGAGCGGTCAGAGATATTGCTGTTGCCGGCCACCATCAGTTCGTTGACGACAGACTCGACGTTGTCAACCTTTGACACAATTTGTTCCGCCGACTGCTTGTCCTGAGCCGCTGGCACCTCGCCGGTCAGCAAGACACGCCGGTTGTAGCTGGTTACGTTGACGTGCAGCCTGTCACCCAGCGCCTCCTGAAGGCGGCTGGCCGCGCGCAGCTCAATGCCTTCATCTTCGAGCTGGGCACCCGAGGTGCGTCGGTCGGATGCCACCATGGCGGTGCCCACGACGGCCCCACCGATGATCACCGGCACGCAGGCGGTCAGGATACCGCCCAGGCTGGCCGTCAAAGCCAGCAGGGTGAACAGGTGTTGAGTTGTGTGTTTCATGGTGGGTTCTCCAAATCGCCAAGTAGCAGGGTGTCCACTGCGTCACACAGGCAATGCAGCGTCAGCAAGTGCACCTCCTGAATGCGGGCAGTACGGTCGTGGGGTACGCAAACGTGCACATCGGTATCGCGCAGCGCCTGCAGCATTTTGCCGCCACCACGCCCGCTCAGGCCAATCACCACCATCTCGCGTTCATGCGCGGCCTCAATGGCTTTGAGCACATTGCCTGAGTTGCCGCTGGTGGACAGGGCCAGCAGCACGTCGCCCGCTTGTCCCAGCGCGCGTACCTGGCGCGAAAAAACAATGTCAAAACCATAGTCGTTGGCAACGGCGGTCAGGATCGAACTGTCGGTGGTCAGGGCAATCGCCGCCAGTTCGGGGCGCTCGCGCTCAAACCGGCCGACAAATTCTGCGGCAAAGTGCTGGGCATCGGCGGCCGAACCGCCATTGCCACAGACCAGTACCTTGCCGCCACTGGTGACACAGGCAAGCAGTGCCTGCACGGCATCGGCAATGGGTTTGCTCAAGACCGGTGCCGCCTGGTATTTCAGGTCAGCACTGTCGATGAAATGTTGTTGGATGCGTTGCTCAAGCATGGCGGTGATGATACCTGTCTCAAGCCTGATCGCGCCCGGGCTGGTCTTTGACCATTTGCCGGCCTGGCAGACCGTCGAACCTGTGCATCATCGGCTGCGAACCGGGAACGGCCCATTGTGCACCTGGCCCTTGACGCGCAACTGGGCCATCGGCCTGCAAAACCGGCGCAAACTGGCCTCGCCGGGGGTCGTGCTGGCAGCCCGATTCATCCGTCCGACAGCCTTCTGGCAGAACCGGGGCATACCGATGTGGCAACCGGGTTCGTCAACCGGCATCAAATGCGCCCTGCAGCCACTCAAGCGTTCCCGCATCGACCGCCACGACATCAAAACGGCAGGGCGGCAAGCTGGCGAAGCGCAACAAATAGTGCCGTGCGGCATACACAATGCGATGCCGCTTGGTCAAACTGACACTGGCCGCTGCGCCACCGTGGCTGGCCATCTTGCGCTGGCGCACCTCGACAAAAACACAGGTGCCGTCAGGTGCACGCATGATCAGGTCAATCTCGCCGCCACCACGCCCTGGGGTTCGATAATTGCGCTCCAGCAGGACCAACCCGGCACGCTGCAGGTGGGCCAGCGCCAGCGCTTCGCTGGCATCGCCAGACTGCTTGGTGGTACGTGGCTTGAGCCGTACTTTTGTTTCAGGAAAAACCATTGATGACAACCCGTGATGCCAGTTTGGCGGCAAGTTTCGCTACAGCTTTGAGTGCCGCATCTGACGCGGCAGGCAGCCAGAATTATCCGCCTGCGACGCTGTATGTGCTGGCCACCCCGATTGGCAATCTGGCCGACATCAGCCTGCGGGCACTGCATTTGCTGCAACTGGCCGATGTGATCGCCTGCGAGGACAGCCGCCATAGCCAGGCCCTGCTGCGCGCGTACGGCATTCACAAGCCAGCCTCACAATGGCTGGCGGTGCACCAGCACAACGAAGCGCAGGCGGTGCAGACGGTGCTGGACCGCCTCAACCAGGGGCAGCGGGTGGTCTATGTCAGCGATGCCGGTACACCGGCCATCAGTGACCCTGGCGCGCGCCTGGTGGCCGGTGTGCGGCAGGCAGACTTGCCGGTGGTGCCAGTGCCTGGGGTCAGCAGCGTCACCGCAATATTGAGCGTGGCGGGCGTCGTCGCCGATGCCCAGCAACACGGTGCTTTCGTGTTTGCCGGGTTCTTGCCGTCCAAGGCCGGCGAGCGCGCCAGTGCCATCGCGGCCTTTTCCACTGAAATGCGCCCTGTCGTGTTGCTGGAGGCACCGCATCGCATCGAAGCGCTGGCGCTGGCGCTGGCGGTATTGGGCCAACGGCAACTGACGATTGGCCGCGAACTGACCAAGCAGTTTGAAGAAATCACCACGCTGGCTGCCGCAGGCCTGCCGGACTGGCTGTCCCAGGATGCCAACCGCACGCGTGGCGAATTCGCGTTGGTCCTGCATCCGCCGGTACTGGTGCCAGACCGGCAGCCCGACACGGGGGTGCTCAGGCTGCTGCTGGCTGAGTTACCGCTGAAGACTGCGGTCAAACTGGCTGCCGGGATCACCGGCGCGCCACGCAATGTGCTTTACCAACAGGCACTGGCAATCAAGGCCGAGCAGGCATAAGCCGTCGCTTGACCCACTTTGCGCTTGGGTCGGGCGCTTGCCGCAAAGGTGGCTAGCGGTAGCGCAGCTTCATCGCCAGAATGGCGCTGGCCAGTGCCAGGGTGATCGCGTTGGCGATCACAATCGGCCAGGCCTGCAGCAGCAGCCCGTACAGCAGCCAGCCAGCCACCCCGGTGGTAAAGACGCTGTACATGCCCAGTGAAATGCCACTGACATCCTTGGTGGTGAAGGTATGCCAGGCCTGTGGCAAAAAACTGCCGGTGGTCAGGACGGCCGCCAAGGTGCCGATGAAATCTGTGAAAGTCATGTGGTTGGGGTCGTGACGGGCACGCCGTGCCGGAATCAAAGAGCGGCATTGTCGCCGACCGCCCATTGCAGGAAGGCATCCAGCGCCGGGCGGGCGGCGGGCGCGTTGGTGTGGTTGACCATGGCCACCAGGCACAGGCGCTTACCGCTGGCCGTCAGCACATAACCTGCGATGGCCGTGACATCGCGCAGGCTGCCGGTTTTCAGATGTCCGCTGGCCGCTGTGGCACGGCTGCGTTTGAGGGTGCCATCGATGCCGACGATGGGCAGCGAAGACATCAGCTCGGGCATGGCGGGCGACGCGTACGCCACTTGCAGCAGCCTGAGCAGGCCTGTGGCGCTGATGCGCTCCAGGCGTGACAGGCCTGAACCGTTGTCGAGCACCGGCACGCCATCAACGCTGATGCGTTGTTGCCACCAACGTCGCACCACCTCGCGCGCCATGTCGCGAGTCACCGGTGTGAACGGTGTGCTGCCAGCGCTGTCGGCCGGGTTGGGCCGGGGCAGCGCGAGCGTCAAAAAAACCTGTTGTGCCATGACGTTGTTGCTGAACTTGTTGATGTCGCGGATCACCTCGGCGAGTGGCGGGCTGACCAGTTCAAATGTGGCAGCGCTGGTCGGTGCCGGTCCGCTGCGCACCCGCCCGACAAGCTGCCCGCCCATGCTGCGCCACAAGCCCTCGAGGTTGCGGGCGTTGTAGCTGACTGGATCAACATAGGCCACTGGCCAGGTTTTTTCACCACAGGCCGCCGGGTAGTTGCCGGCAAAAGTCAGCCGTGCCGGGTCGCCAAAATCAGCCTTGAGCCCAGTGCGGTAATCACCACAGGCGGCATTTTTGACCGTTGACAGCGGCACGCTGGCGGGCATCTGCACGCCCCACAAGGGCGCGTCGTAACTGACCCGGACCACACCGGCCAGCAAATCAGGCATGAAAGTCATTGACACCGACTTGAAATTGAACAGCAGCGCGTCGGGTGCCACGTTGTAGGGACGCAGCGGTTCACCGTCGAAGTCGGCAGGGCTTGATTCAGGTTGGGCAAAGCTGCGCCGGTCCAGCACCATGTCACCGTCGATGGTCTGGATGCCCAAGCCTTGCAGACGCTTTAGCAACAGCCACAGGCGCTCTTGCACCAGCTTGGGGTCGCCCTGACCCTGAATCACCAGGTTGCCCCTGAGCACCCCGTCCTGCACCCGGCCATCCAGCCACACCGGGGTGCGCCAGACATAGGCCGGGCCAAGCAAGTCCAGCGCCGCAAACGTGGTGACCAGCTTCATGACCGAGGCCGGGTTCATCGCTACATCGGCGCGGTGACTCAGGCGCGGCACGGTCTTGCCGTCGGCATCAGCGACCAGCATGGCCACCGCATCCAGCGGAATCTGAGCTCGCGCAAAAGCGCTGCTCACCGCTGCAGGTAAAGCCTGTGCCAACACTGGCGTGGCCCCCAAAAGTGCGCCAGCCAGCGCCCAGGCGAGCCGCGCCCGCTGCAACCCAGCGGACTCTGGCAGACTCGACCACCCCCACTCATGCTGCGTCATTGTTCATCCCTTTGTGTGATCTGGCGGCAGGCCCATGCCCGGCACCAGCGATGCTGTGTTCAACCCAGGTTCAATCTGCACCGCATCATCGCACGCGCTGCTGGCGCATCGCATTGCCAGATCATTGCCAGATCTTGCGTGGTCAGGCACCCTGGCGCAAGTCTTGCAAACGCAAGGCAAGGCGAGAAAACAACAACTTGGATGGGTTGGAAATGGCATCACAACCGCTGCCGGTGTGCCTTGCGGCGGGTCATTGCGACTTGTCTGCCCGCCTATCGGTACCATCTGTCGTGGCTCGACAATGTCGCAATAAAACCCTGATTCGTTGATATGTATCAATAAGTTACATTATTTGCAAATTGAAGGTATTGGTCAAAAGACTGGCTGCTTTCGGGACGGTTTTTTCGAAGGCGTATCAATGCCGTTGTCCTGCAGCAGCCCCGGTTTGGCGAAAGTCATCTAACTATATGATTTTTATATATAAAATGACTTTCCGTTCGGACACTGTGCAGACTCAATCACGAAGGGCCATATGAGTGCAACAACCGCCTGCGAATCGAGTTCCGTTCATGGCCTGCTTGGGCGCCTGGAGCATCTCAACGACGTTGGTGCTTCGCTGTCGCGTCAGCGCGACATCAATCAATTGCTGGAGCAGATCCTGGTGGCGGCCAAAACCATCACCCATGCTGACGGTGGCACGCTTTACCGCATGCTCGACAACGGGCACACGCTGCGTTTTGAGATCATGCGCACGGATTCGCTCGACATTGCCATGGGCGGTACCACGGGCAGCAAAATCAATTTCCCGGACATTCCACTGCTACGCAGCGACGGCCAGCCCAACGATTCGCTGGTGGCGGCCTATGCGGCGATTCACGGGGTCACCGTCAACATTGAAGATGCTTACAACAGCGCCGACGAGTTCGACTTTTCCGGCACCCAGGTGTTTGACAAGCGCACCGGTTACCGATCAAAGTCGTTTTTGACGGTTCCGATGCGTGACCATGAGGGCGATGTGATTGGCGTGCTGCAACTGATCAACGCGTTAAAGCCTGGCACGCGCGAGGTGCTGGCGTTTTCCCCCCCCCGACCAGCGCCTGGTCGAGTCGCTGGCATCCCAGGCCGCCATTGCATTGAGCAACCGTTTGCTGATGACCCAGCTCGAAAATCTCTTTGAGGCCTTCATTGGCCTGATCAATCTGGCCATTGACGAGAAGTCGCATTACACCGGCGGTCATTGCCAGCGGGTGCCAGCGCTGACCATGATGCTCGCTGATGCCGTGGCCGACGTGCAGAGCGGGCCAATGGCCGACTTTCAGATGAGCGAGGCGGACCGTTACGAGCTCAAAATTGCCGGATTGCTGCATGACTGCGGCAAAGTTACCACCCCGGTCCACGTGGTGGACAAGGCCACCAAGCTGCAAACCCTGTTCGACCGCATTGAGCTGATTGACACCCGCTTTGAAGTCCTTAAGCGCGATGCCGAAATTGCCGCGCTGCGCCAGCAACTGGCATTGCGTGCGCCGATTGATCCGGAGGCCGAAGCACTGCTGCTGGCGCAATCACTGGAGGCACAGCAGACACTTGACAAAGACCGCGAGTTCTTGCGGACCACCAATGTGGGCGGCGAGGGCATGAAAGATGCCGACATCATCCGGGTGCGCCAGATTGGCAGCCAGTACCAGTGGCGCAACGCCAATGGCGTGCACACCGACTTTTTGTCTGCCGATGAAATGGACAACCTGTGCATTCGAAAGGGCACGCTGACCACTGCCGAGCGCGACATCATCAACTATCACATTGTTGCGACCATCAAGATGCTGGAACGGCTGCCCTGGCCCAAGCATCTGAAAAACGTGCCTGAGTTCGCCGGCGGTCACCATGAGCGCATGGACGGCAAGGGTTACCCCAAGGGTTTGTCGCGCGAGCAGATGTCGGTGCAGGCGCGCATCATGGGCATTGCCGATATTTTCGAGGCCCTGACCGCATCAGACCGGCCCTACAAGCCCAGCATGAAGCTGTCGCAGGCCATGGCCATCATGAACGACATGAAACAAGGTGGCCACATTGACCCGGATTTGTTTGACGTGTTTGTCAAACAGGGTGTCTATCGCCGCTACGGCGAGCAGTTCCTGAGCCCAAGCCAGCTCGACGAGATTCACGTCACGGTGTAAGTGTCTGCACATGGCGATGCTGGTGTCCAAGGATAATAAGGCCATGTTCCAAGCGCGTAACGGTTTTTTTCAACGGTTTGCCGCCACGATTGCCATTTGCGCTGCAAGGCCGCCGCGCGGGTCTGCAGCAGGTCCTGGGCAGGATGTTTTGCGGGACTCGTCAGACCGCCTCAATTGCTATACTTACAATAGCTTACCGCGCAGTCTGCATAAGGGCTGGGGGCTAATTTGACCAGGTTCATCGAGGCCAATGCCAGCCAGCTTGAGGCGCCACTGCTCAATCTGCTGGCCTTTGATACCAGCACCGAGCGGATGTCGATTGCGGTGCAGCGCCGGGGGCAGGCGCAGCCCTGGCTGTACCAGTCAGCAGGTGGGGCGCAGACCTCAACCCAACTGATTCCCCAGATACAGGCCTTGATGGGGCAGGCCGAATTGCGTTTTGGGCAGCTTGATGCGATTGTGTTTGGCGCTGGGCCGGGCTCGTTTACCGGCGTTCGGACCGCCTGCTCGGTCGCGCAAGGGCTGGGTTTTGGGGCCGGGGTGGCGCTGCTGCCGGTCGATACCCTGCTGGCCGTTGCCGAAGACGCGCGCGACCAATTGAACGCCAGCACCGGCCTGGTTGTCACCGCCTTGCTGGATGCCAGAATGGCTGAAATGTACGCCAACAGCTATATATTGGAGAGCGGAGTTTGGTTGCCTGACAAGGGTTGCAGTGTGATTAAGCCAGAGCATCTGGCGTTTTCACCGCCACCCGGTGCTGCCCTCTGGGTGCTGGCGGGCAATGTGTTTGAGGCGTATGGCGCGCGTCTGCCCTCCTGTCCGGCGCAGCGAATCAACGCCGCACCGACTGCGGCTGCCCTGCTGCGCCTGGCACCCCGCCTGTTGGCGGTCGGCGCGGCACTACCGGCGGCACTTGCCCTGCCAACCTATGTGCGTGACAAAGTGGCGCAAACCACCCTCGAGCGCGCGGCCCTCAAATCTGACCTGCTGCAGCCATGAATGCACGCTTGCAAGCCGCCGAGGCGCGCTTTGAGCCGATGACCGCTGCCGCGCTGGACAGTGTGCTGGCCGTGGAGTTGCAGGCCTATGCCCACCCCTGGCTTGCAAGTCACTTTGCCGATTGCCTCAACAGCGGCTACCAGGCGCAACTGCTGCTGGCCAACGACACCCTGCTGGGCTATTTTGTCGCCATGAAGGGCTTTGAGGAGGCCCATCTGCTCAACATCACCGTCAGCCCGAGCTACCAGCGCCAGGGTTGGTCGCAGGTGATGCTGGACGCACTGGCGTTGTGGGCGCGTGGTCAGGGTGCCCGCTGGCTTTGGCTGGAAGTGCGCCCGAGCAACACCCGCGCCATCCATGTTTACAAGGTGCACGGCTTTCGCTACGTTGGGCGACGCAAGCAGTATTACCCGGCTAGCCACGGGCAACGCGAAGACGCACTGGTGATGAGCTGCAAGCTCGATTCGCCCTGAACCGGTGAGAATCAGCCCATGAGTCTGGACCTCGATGACCGTCAACGCGCCATGCTGGCCGAGATGGGCGTGCGCGTCTGGTTGCCACTGAAGCCTGAGGCCGGGCCGCTGGCGGCGGACGCTGCCGATCTCCAAGTTACTATAAAAAAAGAAGCTGCCAGCGCATATGCAGCAAGGGCTGGTGGCCATTTTCCTGTTAACCTCCCGGGCTTGACCGGGGCTACCGAAGTGCCAACGGCCCCAGACCCGGCACGGTCTGCCATCGTCAGCGGCAGTGCCAGCCCGGTCACGCCAGGCACTGCTGGC
>DAOSLL010000126.1:0-8765 GCA_035368905.1 Rhodoferax sp. | reverse complement strand
AACCCCAGCTTTCGCCTGGCCGAAGAAAAATTCCTGAGCCACGCGCAAGAGGCCATCAACCCGTCGCTGACCGAAGCCGATGTGCGCGAAATGCTGATCCAGCACATCCTCACCGAAGAAATCTTTGCCAAGGTGTTTGACGATGCCGACTTTCACCAGCACAACAACGTGGCGCGTGAGCTGTATGCGCTCGAAGGCGCCTTTTTCACCGGGGCGTTGAAAAAGCAAACCCTCAAAGGCCTGGAAACCTATTACGCCGCGATTCGCGCCGCCGCCGCGCAAATCAGCAGCCACAGCGAAAAGCAGACCTTCTTGAAGATCATTTACGAGAATTTTTACAAGGTCTACAACACCAAGGCCGCTGACCGGCTGGGCGTGGTCTATACGCCCAACGAAATCGTGCGTTTCATGATCGACGGGGCAGATTGGCTGTGTGAAAAGCACTTTGGCAAAAACCTGATTGACAGGGATGTGGACATTCTGGACCCGGCCACCGGTACCGGCACCTTCATTTGCGAACTGCTGGAGCACTTTCGCGGCCAGCCAAAGAAACTGGCGCACAAATACCAACACGAGCTGCACGCCAACGAGGTGGCCATCCTGCCGTATTACGTGGCCAACCTGAACATCGAGGCCACCTACGCCGCGCTGACCGGGCAGTACGCAGAGTTTCCCAGCCTGTGCTTTGTCGATACGCTGGACAACGTGGGCCTGCATACGTCGGCCAAGGGTGTCAATGCCGATCTGTTTGGCAGCGTCTCGGAAGAAAACGTGGCCCGTATCAAGAGGCAAAACAGCAAGCGCATCAGCGTCGTGATTGGCAACCCGCCTTACAACGCCAACCAGGCCAATGAGAACGACAACAACAAAAACCGCGAATACCCGCAGATTGACGCGCGCATCAAGCAAACCTACATTGCCCAGAGCACCGCGCAAAAACCAAGCTCTACGACATGTATGCGCGCTTTTTCCGCTGGGCCAGCGACCGGCTGAACGAAAACGGGGTGCTGGCGTTTGTGACCAACCGCAGTTTTATTGAGAGCCGCACGTTTGACGGTTTTCGCAAGACCGTGGCACAGGAGTTTGCCGACATTTACGTGGTGGACCTGGGCGGCGACGTGCGCGCCAACCCCAAACTCAGTGGCACCAAACACAATGTGTTTGGTATCCAGACCGGGGTTGCCATCAGTTTCATGGTCAAACGGGTGGGCACCACCAAAGACAAAAAACCGGCCCGCGTTTTTTACGTGCGCCGCCCGGAGCTGGAAACTGCCGAGGAAAAGCTCGGGTTTTTGGGCAAACACCCGATGCGCCACCTGGACTTTGACGAGGTGTCGCCGGACAAAAGCGCCAACTGGGTGAATCTGACCAGCAACGATTTTGAGACGCTGATCCCGCTGGCGAGCAAGGAGTCCAAGGCGGCGAAGACGGCGGCTGGTGAGCGGGCGATCTTCAAGCTGTTTTCGCTTGGTGTCGTTACCGCACGTGATGACTGGGTTTTTGACTATGACCGAAGCGACTTGGCTACAAAAGCTGAATTTCTGATCGACACATATAACCGCGACTTGATTCGATTAGAGGCGGTTCGTGGGAGCAGCAAATTAGAGGAAATGCTCGACTCATCAATTAAGTGGACGCGAGCCGTCAAGAATGATCTTCGGCGAGGGACAGTGTACGAATACGACGATAGTCAGATTATTGAAGCGTCATATCGGCCGTTTACAAAAGCGAATCTGTATTTTGACAAGCATCTCAATGAAATGCAGTATCAGCTTGGTGCAATGTTTCACGGCGACGCGAACCCAACTATCACTTTCCTTTGCGTGTCATCGTCAAATGCTCTTGCGGCGATGGCTGTTGAGCAACCGTTTGACTATTGCCTGCTGAAAATGGGAAACGGGGGAACGCAGGCTGTTTCGCGGTGGGTATACGACAACTCCGGCAACCGTGTCGACAACATCACCGACTGGGCACTTGAACAATTCAGAGCCCACTATCAGCCCGTCGTTTCGGCTCAGGCGGGAAACCAGTCGTCGGCAACCATCCTGAAGACAGCGAAAGCTAAAACACTGGATTCCCGCCTGCTCGGAAATGACGGCATCGAGCAGCGCGGGAATGACGGCGTTGGCCGCCGCGCCAATAACGCAGCCAGCATCACCAAGGAAGCCGTCTTCCACTACTGCTATGCCGTGCTGCATGACCCCATCTACCGCGAAAAATACGCGCAAAACCTGAAACGCGAGTTTCCACGCATCCCGTTTTACCCGGACTTCTGGCAATGGGCCGCTTGGGGTGAGGCGCTGATGACGCTGCACATCGGTTATGAGTCGGTGTCGCCGTTCCCGCTGACCCGAAGCGACGAGCCTGACGAAAAGGCCCGCATCGCCGGGCTTTCGCCCAAAGCCTTGCTGCGCTCTGACGCTGCCTCTGGCAGCATCGTGCTTGATTCTGAGACCACGCTGCGCGGCATTCCGAGCGAGGCCTGGGTTTACAAGCTGGGCAACCGCTGCGCCATCGACTGGGTGCTGGACCAGTACAAAGAGAAAAAACCCAAAGACCCGACTATCCGCGAGAAGTTCGACACCTACCGTTTTGCTGATTACAAGGAAAAGGTGATCGACCTGCTGATGCGAGTGACCACCGTCAGCGTTGAGACGGTCAGGCTGGTCGAGGCCATGAAGGCGGTGGCGCGGTGAGCGAAGCGCCGCCGCCCGGGCGGCAATACGACGGGGACGAGGCAGGAGACCCAGCGCTGTTCGATGGCAAAGGGAGGGCGCTGCCAGGTCAAGAGAGGTGTTCGCGGTACTTTAATTCTGGGCGTGCTGGATGTGGCTGATCCTGTGGCCCTCGGCGCTGAACTGCGGGCCTTGCGTACCGAGCCGCTGGGTTTACTGAAACCCATCGTTCGGAAGTGTTGATCGGTACATGCCGCCAATGAACGCCGTCTTGTCAGGACATCATCCGGACGCTATGATGCATGCCAACCCTCAAAGAAAGCCGCCATGAGCACCTTGAACCCATCCAAATCCGAACGGATTGATGTCCGCGCCAGCACATCGGTCAAGCTGCTGTTGCAAGAAGCCGCGCGCGCCTGCCACAAAAATGTGAGCGAATTTTTGCTCGATGCCGGTGTGGTGGCGGCCAATCAAACCTTGGCGGATCGTCGGCAGTTTGTGCTCGACGAGGCGCAATGGCTAGCGTTTCAAGCGGCGCTGGATGCGCCAACCCAAGCTAAACTGCGGCTGAAACAGCTCCTGATTGAGCCGGGGGTACTGGATTGAGTCCAGCTCACGAGCCAACTCGCAAACTGGTCGCTACCGACGGCATTGATGCGTTTGATTGTGGGCAGCCCGCCCTGAATCAGTTCTTGCAACGGTATGCGCTGGTTAATCAAAAGGCCAACAGTGCACAAACTTATGTTTGCTGCCAATCGGGCGAGGTGACGGGCTTTTACAGTTTGGCGGTGGGCAGCGTTGATGCTGATCTGGCGCCAAACCGGGTGACCAAAGGGCTGGCGCGTCACCCGGTGCCGGTGATGATTCTGGCCAGATTGGCGGTGGATGCGCAGCACCAGGGCCAGGGGCTGGGTCGGGCGCTTTTGAAGGATGCGCTACTTCGCACGGCGCGCGCTGCAGACATTGCCGGTATTCGCTGCCTGCTGGTGCACGCCAAGGACGACGCTGCGCGGCAGTGGTATCTGTCCTGGGAGTTCGAGCCCAGCCCGTCTGACCCCTACCACTTGTTTCTGCTGATCAAAGACCTCAAGAGTTTGCTGGCGGATTGATTTGATCGGTCATCTGCTTGAAACTGGACCAGGCCGGTGCCGCAGGCCATTGATACCGGCCAGTCGCGCACAGTCAGGAAAATCTGCATGCACAGATCACAGACCAGGTGCCCCAGCACGGCGGCATACCCGGGCAACTTGGGGCTCAAGGCACGAACACGCCAACGCCGCAAGTCACTGCAGCATCCCGTAGCGCGCCATCTGCTGTCGCCACCGGCAGGCGCATACGCAAGGCCAGGTCATGGCAGGCAGCGTCATAGCTACTCAATTGGTAACGCAGGGCCAGGTCCTCTGACGGATCACCTGCATCGGCATGAAGCGCCAGCCCCTGCTGCAACTGCAAACTCTCTCTGCACCGCGCTTCTGTGATCTTCTTTGCAAGCAATGCCCGGCGCATGACGTTGGAAAACTCAAAAAACATAACGCCGGAACATGCGCGTTGTCGTTGACCAGCGCCCTCAACACCGCGTCCGAATAAGCCGTGGCCCACCTATTGAGATGCCAGCCGATGACAACCGAGTTGTCGATCACAAAAGGCATCAATCACGCCCCTCGTTGATCGCGGCCACCACGTCAAGATCGTCAACCGGGGCCGCAGCGCGGGCCAACAGGCCTCGGCCAATCAGGTTCAGCCGCGCCAACTGTGCCGCAGCAGCGTCGCCTGCACGCAAGTAAGGAATGATCCTGGCAATCGGCGCGCCCCGCTTGGTGACCGTGAATTCCTGACCGAGTTCGACGGCGGCGAGAATGTCAGACAGACTGGATTTCGCCTCAGGATGTGGTCGGGAATAACTCCCCGTTTTGCACCAAGGAGTTGGGATGCACGGCTAGGCGCAAGACGCGCCGTTTAGCTGGCTAAACAAGCGTCTTGCAACGACGCTGTGCGCCCAAATCCGCCGGTGCAAATGGGGAAGTTATTTCTGACCACATCCTCAAAGACTGCGATGGTTTCCATGCTTCTGGCCTTTAACTGAGTTGGCTAGCCAGATTGAAGGCAGCATGCAGCAGACATCCATTGAGTGACGATGCATTTGGTTGACCACCAAGCCGCCAGCCAACACAACCGGCAGGCCCAGCGGTCGACAGGGGTGGCCGCCGATTTCTGGTACGCCAGCATGAGGCGGCCACCCCTGTCGGCTGCTGGGCCGGGCTCAGTCCACCGCCCACACCAGCCAAGTGATGCGCCAATTCACCCCCAAATAGCCCAAACCCAAACCCAAACCCAAACCCAAGCCCAAACCCAATCAACCAGCAACATCAAAATAGATAGCTGCCAGCGCACTATCCATAAGGGCTAGAGCCCGATTTGGCTTATGAAAACGTGCGAATCGCGGTCTTTGGCCGGAATGCCTTGCACACCGCCGCATCGGTCTCCAGATACGGCCCGCCAATCAGGTCGATGCAGTACGGCACTGCCGCAAAGATGCCTTCGACCAGTTGCTGCCCCTGTGCATCCTTCAGGCCTTCAAGCGTTTCGGCAATGGCTTTGGGCTGGCCCGGCAGGTTGATGATCAGGCTTTGCCCGCGAATCACCGCCACCTGGCGCGACAAGATGGCGGTGGGCACAAATGCCAGACTGATCTGGCGCATCTGCTCGCCAAAGCCCGGCATGGTCTTGTGCGCCACTGCCAGCGTGGCTTCGGGGGTCACGTCGCGCAGGGCCGGGCCGGTGCCGCCGGTGGTCAAAATCAGCGCACAAGCGGCATCAGCCAGTTCAATCAGGGTCGCGCTGATGCTGGCCTGTTCATCGGCAATCAGGCGTGGCTCAAACTGCAGCGGATTTTTCAGCGCCCTGGTCAGCCAGTCCTGCAGCGCCGGCAAGCCCTTGTCGATGTAAACGCCGCTGGAGGCGCGGTCGCTGATGGACACAATGCCAATCTTGACCGCTTCAAAGGGGTTGCCGGGCTGGTTCACGAGGCTTCCCGGGCAATGTTGAAAGTGGCGGCGGGCACGTCGTTGTCAGGGATGGCGGTCAGCGCCTCGCGCACCAGTTGAAAGATGTCCCGGTACGCGCGGCCATGGCGCACTGCCGCGCCAGCTTTTTCTGGCACCGCGTCCTTGCGCGCCTGGCGTATCAGGGCGCGCAGTTGCTGGGTGTCGGTGCCGGGGTGTTGCATGATCCACTGCGCAGCGGCCGCATCGTCAGCAAGCAGGCGCTCGCGCCAAAGCTCGGCCTGATGCAGGACCAGGTTGTCGGCGGCTGAGCCATTGGCCTGCTCATCCAGTGCCTTTTTGACATCGCCAAGCAGCTCTGGCTCCAGCAGGCGCATCAGTTTGCCAATGAACTGCATCTGGCGGCGCTTGCCCTCGAAGTTGGTGATGCGCTTGGCATCGGCGATGGCATCCTTGAGCTTGTCGGACAGGGCCAGCCGCTCCAGCAGGTCGGCGCGCAGATCAAGCAGATCACTGCCCAGTTTTTGCAGTTCGGTGCTTTCGCGTTTGAGGTCGGTGCGGCTTTGTTCGGTGGTGCCCTTTAGCTCGGCTTTAAGCTCAAGGTCGCGTTCGCTGCCCTCGGCGACAAACTCACCGCGGACAAAGTAGCCCTTTTTCAGTTTTCTTGACATAGCCAAGTATCATAGCCGCCGCTATGAAAAAACCAAACATGCCCAACAACACCGCTGCGTTGCCTTCTGCTGCTGCCACACGACCCACCGCAAGGCCTGCGCCATCTGCCAGCAGCAGCGCAACGCTGGCTGACAAGGGCTTTGCCTACAGCCGGGGCTTTTTTGAGGACCTGGTGGACAGCGCGCTGCAGCACGCCAAAAAACTGGGTGCCAGCGATGCCGCAGCACATGCGTCCGAGGGCTGCGGCCTGAGCGTGTCGGTGCGCAAGGGCGAGCTGGAAAACGTCGAGCGCAACCGCGACAAGTCGCTTGGCATCACGGTGCACATCGGGCAGCGCCGCGGCAACGCCAGCACCTCCGACTTTTCGCAGCAGGCGATTGAGCAAACCGCGCAGGCTGCGTTTGACATTGCCCGCTTCACCGCCGAAGACCCGTTTGCCGCCTTGCCCGATGCTGCTGACGTGGCGCAAGAGGCTGAACAGCGCACTGATCTGGAGCTGTTTTTTCCGTGGACCATCACCAGTGAGGATGCCGCGCGATTGGCGATGGTGGCCGAGGCCGCCGCGCTGAAGGTTGACAAGCGCATCACCAACAGCGAAGGCGCGGGTGTGTCGGCCCAGCAATCGCACTTTTTCAGCGCGCACACGCACGGGTTTCGTGGTGGTTATGCCAGTTCGCGCCACTCGGTGTCGGTGTCGCCGATTGCCGGCAAGGGTGACGACATGCAGCGTGATGCCTGGTACAGCTCGCAGCGCGACGCTGCCGACCTGGCCGCGCCAGAGGCAATTGGCCGCTACGCTGCCGAGCGCGCCTTAAGCCGCCTGAAAGCACGCAAGATCGCCACCACCGAATGCGCAGTGCTGTTCGAGTCGCCCTTGGCGGCTGGCCTGCTGGGCAGCTTTGTGCAGGCCATCAGCGGTGGCGCGCTGTACCGCAAAAGCACCTTTTTGCTCGATTCGCTGGGCAAGCCGGTGTTTCCCAAGCACATTGACATCGCCGAAGACCCGTTTGTCAGGCGCGGCAAGGGCAGTTCGCCGTTTGACGACGAAGGGGTGCGGGTGCAGGCGCGCAGCGTGGTTGAAGCGGGCAAGGTGCAGGGCTATTTTCTGGGCAGCTACTCGGCCCGCAAACTGGGGCTCAAGACCACCGGCAACGCGGGCGGCTCGCACAACTTGACACTGACCTCGCGCCTGACGCAGCCTGGTGACGATCTGGAGGCGATGCTGCAGCGGCTGGGCAACGGGCTGTTTGTCACCGAACTGATGGGCAGCGGTGTCAATTACGTGACCGGCGATTATTCGCGCGGTGCCAGTGGCTTCTGGGTGGAAAACGGGCGCATTGCCTACCCGGTTCACGAGATCACCATCGCCAGCAACATGAAAGCCATGCTCAAGGGCATCGTGGCGGTGGGCGCTGACAGCTATAACTACGGTGCCAAAACGGTCGGCTCGATCCTGATCAAGCGCATGAAGGTGGCTGGAAGCTGATGGCAGCGGGCTTTGATCAGGCTGGCGGCGCAACACCGGCGCTGCTGCGGCCATGAGCAATCTGTGCCACAGCCCTGCTGCCAAGCAAAACCGCCAACCGATCCTTGAGGTCTTGCGCCAGGTGCTGCCCGCAACTGGCACGGCGCTCGAAATAGCCTCTGGCACCGGTCAGCATGTGGTCTGGTTTGCCGCCCACCTGCCGGGCTGGACCTGGCAACCCAGCGATGTCAACCCGGCTGCGCTGCCGTCCATCGCTGGCTGGGTTGCCCAGCAGGCGTTGACCAATGTGCGCCCGCCAGTGCAGCTTGATGTGATGGCCGAGCGCTGGTTGGCAGACGAGGCGCAGGCCACTCCAGCACAGTTTGATGCCATTTACTGCGCCAACATGCTGCACATTTCGCCCTGGGCCACCAGCGCCGCGCTGATGCAGGGCAGCGCCCGCCATATGGCCCGAGGCGGTCGGCTGATCACCTACGGCCCCTACCTGGAAGACGAAGTGGCAACCGCTGCCAGCAACCTGAGCTTTGATGCCAGTCTGCGTGCGCGCAACCCGGACTGGGGCATTCGCCACCGCGCCGACCTGGAACAACTCGCCGCCCAGGCCGGCCTGCGGCTGGCGGCGCGCCACGCGATGCCGGTCAACAACCTGCTGCTGGTTTGGTCGCATCTGAACTGAACCGGCGTTGATTCCAACGTGCTATATTAACAATAGCTGCCAGCGCATATTTGACGGGGGCTGTAGGGCAATTTGATTCATAAATGGCAAGCAATGCCATTGCCAGATCATTGGTGTCTGGCCAACCTGCCGCAGACATGGCAAATGCCTGGCAAGGCAAGGCGGGATGACAAGGACATCAATGATTGGTCTCAAACAGGTCAAGTCTTTGCATATCATGCGAAGAATTCAAACATTCCAAGTCATTCGTCGCG
>DAOSLL010000125.1:0-8884 GCA_035368905.1 Rhodoferax sp. | reverse complement strand
CAGTAGTCGCGGCGGTCGTTCGGGGAGATATCCACGATCTGCACATCCGGATTGATGTATTTGACCGCATTCACCAAGTGCAGAATGCCCTTCTGACGCGTGATCCGGCCAACAAACAGCACCGTGCGCCGCTCCGGATCAACGCCGTATTTCACCAGCGCATCGGTGTCCTCGGACGGGTGATACTGGTCCACCTTGATGCCGTTGTAAATGACCGTGATTTTGGCCGGGTCGATATCAAAATGCTCCAGGATGTCGGCCTTGGTGCCTTCTGACACAGCGATCACCGCATCGGCCAGACCAAGCGAGGTGCGCTCAATCCACGAAGACATGTCATAGCCACAGCCAAGCTGCTCGCGCTTCCAGGGGCGCAGCGGCTCCAGAGAGTGCACGGTGTGGACCAACGGAATACCGTACAGCGTTTTGGCCAGGATGCCGCCAAGGTGCGCGTACCAAGTGTGCACATGCACCAGGTCGGCATCAATTTGCTCGCTCAAGGTTTCCAGATTGGTCTCGAAGGTGTCAAGAGCGCCGCTGAGGCGCTTGTCCACGTGCGAAAAACTGCCCTTGCCAAACGGGAATCCTTTGACCCGTACACCCTCTTTGACGGTGTCCTGGTCGCCAAAGCAGCGGACTTCAACGTGCATGCGTTTGGCCAGCTCAGCCGCCAGATATTCGACATGAACACCAGCCCCACCATAAACGTAGGGTGGGTATTCGCGGGTAATTAACAGTACTTTCATGGTCGCACTTTCACTCTCAATGTTGTAGTTTTGAGGCCGTTTCCCCTATTTCCCTAAATTCTATCTGGAAATAGCCCGGCAATCTGACACCAAACGGGCCGTCAAGCCCTTCATCGCCGATCTAACGAGTTGGACAATCAAACTCCTGAAATGAAGCATTTTTTGCCCGCCCGCCACTGTGGTCAGGCACGCATAATCAGTCCCATGCTGCCCCGACAATGCGCCCTATCATGTCGCTTTTGGTGTGACTGGCTAAAGGGTCAGGAGTTTGTCGGACCTATGGCATCAAAAAAAAAGCGAGTTTCAGCCCCAGCGCGGCCAGTGCGTGCCCCATTTGCCCGCCAATAGCCCAGTTCTGGATCAAGGAGCCAGTGCAAAATGGGCTGCTGAGGTTGGTCCACCGCCGATGCGCCATAAGTCCGACCGGCTCCCAAAGGCACAAAATGCATCAAGTTGAGTTTCTGAACCGAGCTGCACTCCAACGCACCGGCAGCCACAAAGCACCTGTTGAACGGTCGGTTCGGTCATGAGTTTGCCGCGCCATCAAGACCCGATTGCCGCTGTCGCAACTGCGCCTGGACGTGGTGCTGTGGGCATTGTGCGGGTCAGCGGGCGCGGGCTTGCCGGGCTGATCTGGGCATTGTGTCGTCGCACGCTCAAAGCCCGCGAGGCCACTTATACGGCGTTTCTGGACAAGGACGGCGTCGCGATTGACCATGGGCTGGCCATTTTTTTTGCGGCACCGCACTCATTCACTGGCGAAGACGTGCTGGAACTGCAAGGCCATGGCGGCCCGGTGGTACTGCAATTGCTGTTGGCACGCTGCCTGGAGGCTGCGGCGCAGGCCGCAGCCGATGGCGCGCCCCATTTGGCCAGCTTGCGTCTGGCCATGCCGGGTGAGTTTTCCGAGCGGGCTTATCTCAATGACAAGATTGATTTGGCACAAGCCGAGGCAATTGCCGATCTGATTGATGCCAGTACCGAGGCCGCCGCTCGCAGTGCCAGCCGTTCGCTGTCGGGGGCTTTCTCTCAGGAAATCCACCGGTTGCGCGATGCACTGGTGCATTTGCGCGTGCAGATCGAAGCCACGTTGGATTTTCCTGAAGAGGAAATTGATTTCCTGCATCAGACCAACGCGGCTGGGCAGTTGTTGCGTTTACAGCAAACGCTGAACACGGTGATGCAAAAGGCGCGTCAGGGTGCGCTTTTGCGCGAAGGCATTAAAGTCGTGATTGCGGGTCAACCCAATGCTGGCAAGTCATCACTGCTCAACGCCCTGGCCGGGGCCGAACTGGCCATCGTCACGCCGGTGGCGGGCACTACCCGTGACAGAGTGCAGCAAACCATCCAGATTGAAGGTGTACCGCTGCATGTGATTGACACGGCTGGTTTGCGTGACAGCGATGACGAGGTTGAAAAAATCGGTATCGCGCGCGCCTGGGACGCGATTGCGCACGCGGATGCAGTGCTGTTCCTGCACGACCTGACCCGTCAAAACGCTCCTCAATACATAGCTGCCGACGCAGATATCATAAGGGCTATCAGCAAAAAACTGCCTCAACATGTGGTTGTGATCGAGGTCTGGAACAAGGCTGATGCAGCGGCGCCGTCAGCACTTGCAAGCGGCCTGCTGCTGTCAGCCAAAACCGGTCTTGGCCTGGACAAGTTGCGCCACGAGTTGCTGGCGGTGGCGGGCTGGCAGTCGGCCACAGAAGGCATGTATATGGCACGCGAGCGACACGTCAGCGCACTCAGACGGGTTCATGCACATCTTGCATCCGCGCAAAGCTACCTGGCGCTGCAGGCGCAGGCGCTGGATTTACTGGCCGAAGAGTTGCGTTTGGCGCAAAATGCACTCAATGACATCACTGGTGAATTCACCTCGGACGATTTGCTGGGTATCATTTTTTCGAGTTTTTGTATCGGTAAGTGAGCATCCCGGCCCAAGCTGCAATACCTGGGCGCGGTTTGACTGGCATTCAGGTTTTCTGCATGCCTGAAATTTGTCATACTTTTCAAGGGGTTGATCGTGTCCGTATTTAGCTGGTTATTTTCCAATGCCAAGTCGTCATCAGGCCCAGGCCCTCAATCTGATGGCCCGACTGCCGCGCAGCCCGGCCTCGCACCAGCGGCCCACCAGTCGCTGGCTGAGCTGAAACAACAGCGCCAACTCAGGCGGGACAATCTCTACAGTGTGGTGCGTGAAGTCATGTTGCGCAGCGAGGTGCTGGCTTCCAACTATAAATTCAAGGTGTTGTCGCTTGATACACAGGGACGCCAGTTTCTCATCATGGTGGACCTGGCCGACGAAAAGGGCCTGCCCCCGAGCCAGTTGACCAACATTGAACAATTGCTTGGCAGTACCGCCCTGCAGCGCCACAACTTGCTGGTGAGATCGGTGTACTGGCGTCAGACCGAAATTCAGCCAGCACCGGTCGTTGCGGCACCTCGGGCGGCATCTCGGCCGGTATCTGCAAGTGCGCCGACGGCAGCACCTGAAAACGCACCGGCACCAGTGATTGATGTTGCGGCACCAACGCCCAGGGGCCGGGGCGGGGCCAAAAAAGCGGGCTTTGATCCGATTGGTCAGGACGAGGTGCTGGCATTCAAAAGAGCGATCGCCAATGCCCCTGCGCCAGCCAGGTCCGACCAGCCCGTGGTGTCTGGACTGCGCAATTCAGCCGCCATGACTGGTTTTGAGGATACCCAGTTGCTTGAGCCAGATGACACGGCTTCACCCTTGAGCAGCACCCAGTTCGGGGATTTGTAGAGCCGCCAAACCTGTGACAACTGCCGGCGGGCTCATTGCCCGTCGAAATCGACCAGGGAAAAAAGCGCCAGGCCACTGCTGCGCAGTCTGGCTGAGCCACCGAGGTCGGGCAAATCGACAATGGCTGCACCTTCGGTGACTATGGCACCAAGTTTTTCCAGCAGCATTTTTCCCGCCAGCATGGTGCCGCCGGTGGCAATCAGGTCATCTATCAGCAGCACGCGATTGCCGGGCCTGACGGCATCGACATGCAGCTCAACTGTGGCGCTGCCGTACTCGAGTTCGTAAGTTTGCTCCACCGTGGTGAAAGGCAGCTTGCCTTTCTTGCGGATCGGCACAAAACCGACACCCAATTCATAGGCAACGACAGCGCCGACGATAAAGCCGCGTGCATCGAGTCCGGCCACCACATCGGGGCGATGTTGCGGGTCCATGTAGCGGTGCACAAAAGCGTCAATCAACACCCGAAACACCTTGGCATCCTGCAACAGGGGCGTGATGTCGCGAAACTGCACCCCGGGTGCGGGCCAGTCGCGCACGGTACGAATATGTTCGCGCAGGTATTGGTTGACACTGATGTTTTGCATGAGAAATCCAAAGAAACGATGGCTCTGATTGTGCGTCAGCCCTTGAGCAAGTAATGTTCAGCTTGCTTGAGAGGGTCTGCCTTGCCCGATAGCACCAGCGCGTCGCCCTCCATCAATACCAGTTCGTCGGTGCGTGCCATGACCTGCCCGTCCTTGCGCCGAATACTGACCAACTGCACGCCAAGCGCATCCAGCATCAGCGCATCAACCCGGCGACCAATTGACCTGGCCTGACGCGGCAGACTCAGCGAGCTCAGGCGCTCCTGATCGGTTTCGTCGCTGGTGCCATCATCAGCACCGCGAAAGTAGCCGCGCAACAGGCTGTAGCGGGCATCACGCTGCTCCTGCACGATACGGATCACGCGGCGCATTGGCACACCGACCAGTGCCAGCGCGTGGGTGGCCAACATCAATGAACCCTCTATCGCTTCTGGCACCACCTCGGTGGCACCGGCACGCTGCAGCAGTTCCAGATCGTGGTCGTCCTGGGTCCGCACAATCGCTGGCACCTTGGGTGCATGCTCGTGAATATGGGCCAACACACGCATGGCGCTGGCGGTTTCCAGATACGTCACCACCACCGCACTGGCACGGGCCAGCCCGGCCGCCATCAGTGCCTGCAGGCGCGCCGCATCGCCAAACACCACCGAGTCACCGGCAGCAGCAGCCTGACGCACCCGGTCGGGGTCCAAGTCGAGTGCCATGTAAGGAATGTTCTCCTTGTCGAGCATGCGCGCCAGGTTCTGGCCGCAACGGCCGAAACCGCAAATGATCACATGTTTGTTGCTCTTGATTGATTTGCGGGCAATGCTGGTCATCTGCACCGCTTCCATCAGCCATTCATTGGCAACCAGGCGCAGTACCAGGGCGTTGCTGTGCATGATGATGAAAGGTGTGGCGAGCATCGACAGCACCATTGCGGCCAGAATCGGGTTGAGCAGTTCGGGCGCAATCAGCGCGTGGGTCTGCGCCAGCGCCAGCAACACAAAACCGAATTCACCGGCTTGTGCCAGGTACAGCCCGGTACGCAGGGAAACCCCCAGGCTGGCACCAAAGCCGCGTGCGATCCCTGTCATCAGTACCGCTTTGAACAGCACCGGCAGGACAACCAGCACCAGCACCAAGGGCCAGCGCTCAAGTACCAGCCGCCAGTCCAGCATCATGCCGATGCTGATGAAAAACAGGCCCAGCAGGACATCGTGAAACGGGCGGATGTCGGTTTCCACCTGATGCTTGTACTGGGTTTCAGAAATCAGCATGCCGGCAATGAATGCCCCGAGCGCCAGACTCAGGCCCGCCAGTTCGGTCAGCCAAGCCAGGCCGAGGGTAACCAGCAGCAGGTTCAGCACGAACAGCTCTTCACTTTTGCGCCGGGCAACCAGGGTCAGCCACCAGCGCATCACGCGCGGCCCACCAACCAGCAGCAGGGTGATCAGCGCCGTGGCCTTGAACAGTGCGAGTGTCATGGTGTGCAGCAATGCGTTGGCAGACGCGCCCAGCGCCGGAATCAGCACCAGCAGCGGCACCACAGCCAAGTCTTGAAACAGCAGCACGCCCATGACACGCTTGCCGTGTTCGCTCTCCATTTCGATGCGCTCGGTCATCAGCTTGACGACGATGGCGGTGCTGCTCATGGCCAGGGCACTTGACAGCGCCAACGCCGACTGCCAGCTCATGCCCCACAGTTTGGGTGCCAGCCAGGCCAGGCCCAGGCTACCCAGCGTGGTGATGATGATGGTGAGTGCAACCTGCAGCAAACCCAGCCCAAAAACATGGTTGCGCATGGCACGCAACTTGGTCAGGCTGAACTCCAGGCCAATCACAAACATCAGAAAAACCACCCCGAATTCACCCAGATGCCGCACGCCATCCGCATTCTTGGCCAGCGCCAGCGCGTTCGGGCCAATCACCACCCCCACTGCCAGGTAACCCAGCATCGGGGGAAGCTTCAGGTAGCGACAGGCCACCACGCCGAGTACGGCAGCCAGCAAATACAAAAGGGTCAGATCAAGCGGGTCCATAACCTTGATACTACCAAGCTACCAGACAATGCCGTGCCAAGCCGCATGACCGATAAAATGCCACCATGATGTTTGAGCCACCCACCCCAACAGCGGTTGATGCCGCCCGAGCCATTGCCTTGGCGCATGAAACGCTCGACATCGAGGCCGCCGCCGTGCTGGGAATCAAGCGCCACCTGGGTGATGCCTTTGTCCAGGCGATGCGTTTGATGCTAATGGTCCGTGGTCGTGTGGTGGTGATGGGCATGGGCAAGAGCGGCCATATTGGCCGCAAGATCGTTGCCACCCTGGCCTCCACCGGCACCCCGGCCATGTTTGTTCACCCGGCCGAAGCCAGCCATGGCGATCTGGGCATGATTCAGCCGATAGACCTGGTGCTGGCCATTTCCAACAGTGGCGAGTCGAAAGAGCTCACCGACATTTTGCCGATGATCATGCGCCTGGGCGCGCCGCTGGTAGCCATGACGGCAGATGCCCAATCCACGCTGGCGCGCCACGCCGATGTCTTCCTGAACTGCGGTGTCGATAGAGAAGCCTGTCCACTCAATTTGGCCCCGACCGCCAGTACCACTGCCCAACTGGCTCTGGGCGATGCGCTGGCAGTTGCGTTGCTTGATGCCCGTGGCTTCAAAGCCGAAGATTTCGCCCGCTCGCACCCGGGCGGCGCGCTCGGGCGCAAATTGCTGACCCATGTCAGCGATGTCATGCGCACCGGGGATGCCGTACCCAGGGTCACGCTGGATGCCAGTTTCAGCGACCTGATGCGCGAAATGAGCGCCAAGGGTCTGGGTGCCACAGCCGTTTTGGACGATGCGGGGGGCTTGCAAGGCATATTCACCGACGGCGACTTGCGCCGCCTGGTCGAAAAAGGCATTGACCTTCGCAGTACCACAGCCGGGCAGGTGATGCACCCCAATCCAAGCACCGTCAGTCTTGATGCGCTGGCGGTGGAAGCGGTCGAACTGATGGAACTCAGGCGCATCACCAGCGTGCTGGTGCTTGATGCCACCGGGCAACTGTGCGGTGCGCTCAACAGCAATGACCTGCTGCGCGCCAAGGTGATCTGATGACCCCGGCACTCAACTTCCTGCCTGAACTGCTGCTCAAGGCGCAGGGTATCCGGGTTGTTTTTTTTGATGTCGACGGGGTGCTGACCGACGGCGGCCTTTACTTTTCCGAGCACGGCGAGACGCTCAAACGCTTTAGCACGCTCGATGGTCACGGCCTCAAACTGCTGCAGCGCGCTGGGATCACGCCCGCTGTGATCACCGGGCGCGACTCGAAACCGTTGCGGCTGCGGCTGGCTGCGCTGGGTGTGGTACATGTTCACTATGGCACCGAAGACAAGCGCCCGGCCGCCGAGACCACGCTCAAGGCACTCGGGCTGGATTGGTCACAAGCCGCCGCCATGGGCGATGACTGGCCGGACTTGCCGGTCATGACGCGCTGCGCTTTGGCCTGCGCACCAGCCAATGCACAGGCGGAACTGCTGGCCATGGCACACTTTGTGACACAGCGACAAGGGGGTGCGGGTGCGGTGCGCGAATTGTGTGATCTGTTGCTGGTCGCCAGCGGGCGCTATGCGCAGCTTTTGCAGGAATCGCTGAAGTGATCAACCTGCTGCGCCGGGTCTGGGACCGAGTCACCCTGTATTTGCCGGTATTCTTGATGGGTGTGCTGGCCATGGCCACTTATTGGCTGGTGCGCAGCACGCCGATCGTCGCGCGGCCCCGACCAGTTGCTGCCGCACAGCACAAGCCCGACTATTTCATGCGCAACTTTGCGGTCAAGACGTTTGACGCGGCGGGCAAACTCAAAAGCGAGGTCAAAGGCACCGAGGCGCGACATTATCCGGATACCAACATGCTGGAAATCGAGTCGGTGCAGATTCGCTCGTTTGATGTCCAGGGCCGCCTGACCACTGCCAGTGCGCGACTGGCCATCACCAACGAAGATGCTTCTGAAGTTCAGTTGATTGGCACAGCGCAAGTGATGCGCGCACCGGTGGCAGGACCCGCAGGGGTGGCCGAACCGGCCCTGACATTTGCCGGTGAGTACCTGTATGCATTCATTCACGCCGAGCGCGTCATATCAAACAAACCGGTCGAACTGACCCGTGGCCAAGACCGTTTCACCGCTGACAACATGGATTTTGACAACCTGCAGCGGGTCATGCTGCTCAAAGGACGGGTGAAAGGCATTTTGTTGCCCGCTGCGCGCCCCTGAACACCATGCAAAAACTCGTTCTGATCACCGGTGCATCCAGCGGCATCGGCCAGGCTCTGGCCTTGCAGTACGCCCGAGAAGGCTACCGTCTGGCGCTGCTGGCGCGCCGTGTGGATGTGATCAAATCATGGCTTGGCCCTTATGCAATAAGCGCTGACAGCTATTGTATTTATAGTGCTGATGTATCTGATGCCAGCAGCATGGCCAGCGCCGCGCAGGACTGTCTGATGCGCCAGGGGGTGCCCGATGTGGTGATCGCCAACGCCGGCATCAGCATCGGGGTGGACTCCTCGCGTCGCGAAGACATCGACGTGATGGCTCGCATTCTGGCGACCAATGTCGTTGGCATGGCAGCGACTTTTGGCCCATTTATCGACCCCATGGTGGCGCGCGGCTCGGGCACCTTGGTAGGCATCGGCAGCGTGGCGGGCATCCGGGGCTTGCCCGGCCACGGCGGCTACTGCGCCAGCAAGGCGGCGGTGATCAGCTACTGCGAGAGCCTGCGTGGTGAATTGCGCTCAACCGGGGTCAAGGTGC
>DAOSLL010000124.1:1557-8891 GCA_035368905.1 Rhodoferax sp. | reverse complement strand
CGTAGCTGGCTTTCAAGGGCGCAGCGTAGGCCACGGCAGGCTCGCCGCCATCGTTCAGACGCAGCAACTGGATTGCGCCGAAGTCCTTGTCGACGGTGTAGTCCACCCCTTCGACCAAAGTGGCCGGTGTGGCGCTGCTGTCCTTGATCACCAGGCTGGCCACCTTGGGGTGTGCCAGGAAATAGCGCTCACCGACCAGCGGTGACGCGCCTGCCAATGGCTCATTGGTCACAGTGCCGGGTGTACCGACCACGAAGTTGCCGTACAGGGCCAGCGCCAGGTTTTCTTTGGTGAACTCTTCGATGGTCAGATTTACTGTGGCGGACTTTTGTTTGACCATGCGGTGATCGAGCGTGCGCTGACCGGTTTGGCTCTCGTAATGCTCCAGCACGTCGGTTTTGAGCGAGAGTTTCAACTCGGCCACGTTGCCGGGTGAGCGAACCTCGATGGGGTTGCCTTCAACGTCACGTTTGCCAAGGTAAACACGGCCCTGGAATGATGCATAGGTACTCATGGTTTGGGATCCTTAAAGTTGGAATGACTAAACAGAAAAATGAAAATGTGATTCAGGCTTGAATGGAAATGTCCGCAATCAGGGTGCGGTAGGTGATCTGGTAGCGAGCAGATGTGCTGGCAGCAACCCCGTCCGCGTCATCCACTTCCCATTCGGACTCGACTTCCCTGACACCGAGAGCCAGACCGCCCAGGTTGACGTCAAGCATCAGGGCGGCATGCGCCGCACAGAGCAAGGCATCAGCTTGGGTTTCTGGGATGACCGGTGGTACGGCGCGCGCCAGTGCGGTGATGCGCACGGTCACCTCGCGGGTGACCCGGTCGTTGGCGCGATCTGCCAGTGACTCACTCTCAGGAAACACCACCAGCGCTGGGCACTGCTCCCGCGTGATGGCCACACTGGGTGTTCGCCAGACGGTGGCTGACTGATCGGTGGCCACTGGGGTCAGTACCGCGACGATTGCTTGCAGGATTTGTTCGCGAATGGACTGGGTCATGGTTTCGGTGTTGGTTAAGGGTCATTCATAAAATGCTTGTTTTGAGCTCAAAGAGGCACTCTTCATGGCGACATCAAAGCCCGTCAAAGGCACCAGCAACGGCACCAGAAAAAGCCTCAAATCCCAGTCATCTCCGAGTGTTTTCATCTTCAAGGTCGAGTTGGTGGACTCAGAGCCCGTGATCTGGCGACGCATTTACCTCGATGGCCGCGCACGCCTAAATGCGTTTCACCACATCCTGCAAGCGGCCATGGGTTGGACTGACTCACATTTGCATGAATTCACGATTCGTGAGAAGCGCTACGCACCTCCCGACGAGGAAGACCAGTTTCTGGAAATCGAAACCTTGGATGAGTCCAAATTCCGTCTCAATCAACTGCTGGAAACAGGTGAAATGTTTGAATACCTGTACGACTTTGGCGACAGTTGGCAGCACCGGATCACGGTGGAGTCAATTCGCGATCTGGACAAGGACGACAGCAACGCTGGCCGGGTATGGGTGGAATCGGGTCAGCGAGCCTGCCCACCCGAAGACGCTGGTGGCATTTGGGGCTATCAGGAATCTCTGGCCACCCTTGAGGACAGCCCTTACAGCGAAGAAGCCAAAGAAATGCGCGAATGGGCTGGACTGGACTTCGACCCCGAACGCTTTGACCGCAAGGCTGCCAACGCCTCCCTGGATCGCATGCTTTGGAATGGGTGGATCAAGATTGGTGTCTGAGAGAAGCGTATTGATCACACCCGCATCAGTTTGGCGCGCACCTCTGACCCGTCGCCCACGGCCGTAACTTCTCGCACCTGATACGCGACACCCTCGATCTGCACTGATTCGCGGGATTTGAGCCCCACAAAGCAAGTGTTCGGGTAGGTCATCTCATATTCAGTGCTGACACCGAGCCCTGAGAGCACGTCTTGATCAGGTGCAGAAAATCCGACCGAATGCGTCTGCGCTGCACCGCCATCGCTGGGTTGCCAGACGCAGATCTTGAGAAACCCCACGTTGGCAGCGGCCAGATAGATTTTTTCGACCAGTGTCGTCATGGTTTGACCCGATCACGTCGCGGTCAGGCGCACCAACAGGGCTGGACGCTGGCACAGGGGCAGCGGGTTGCTTTGGGTATGCAGGTCAGTGCCACGCTCAAAATGGCGCGGTGCCTGCTTGGCATATATCGGCTGTCCCAGCGTGTTGACCGTCTCGTTGAAGTCGGCCGGTGCAAAGTAGGTGGCAAAAGTATCAATCGTGCCCAGCGGGAACGCATGCGCTTCGCCCGCTTCGATGTACGGTTTGGTCACCCAGCCACCGGAGCCATCGGGTACGCTGGCTTCACCGGCGTATTCCTCAAAGGTGACGCCAGCAAACGGGAAGCCCGAGCGCATGTCGGAGCGCAGAATCTGGCTCTCGTTGAACAGCCTGTACGCATCGACCACGCTGGGGTGGGTCACCAACTTGGTGAAGAACTCGGGCGAGACCAAGCACTGCACGCTGCTCATGCGCTCACCCATCAGGCTTTTACCGAGGTAGCGCTTGAGATCGAGACACTTTTCCAGCACGTTGGTGGTGTCAACGTTGAGTTTGAAGCTGATGGTTTTGGGCGTAATCTTGAATTCGTCGTACAGATTCACCAGAACCCGGCCATCCGCGTCGAGCACGATGCCTTTCAAAGCGCCCATGCGCAGGTACTCCAGGGTGGCCGCATGCTTGGTGCGCATGTTGTCCAAGTGCTCGGCCAGCACCGCTGCAATGGAGGCAAATTCGTTCTCGGTACCGAAGGAGCGCAGGCCAGAGACTTCTTCAGGCAGCACCACGTCATCGTGCGGGATGTGCGGGATCACAAAGCTGCGCAGCGTGCGTTTGCCCCGAATACCGACCGTGCCAGGCGAGCCCACAGGCAGGCTGGGCAGCAAATTGAGCACACCGGCTTTTTCTTCGAGCACGATGGTGCGGGTGCGCACCGGCTTGGCGGCAAAAAGACCCAACTGGTCGAGTCGGTCGTATCGATTGGGCAGCAGGTTGATCGCGGCTGTCAGCGATGCCATTGAAAAAGCAGGATTGAGAAACGGGTTGTTGATGGCCATGATGGCTTTCCTTCAAAAAGTGGGATGAGTGGGGCGAATTGGCTTGCAGATCAAAGCGGATATCAGGCGCTTTGGCGCACCAGAATGCCCACGGTCTTGAGCTGGGCCACTGCTGCATCGCGCTCTGCCACGGTGATGGCCGCAGGCCAGGTGAGTGCGTGTTGGGCCACCGCGCCATGGCGCGCCAGCATCAGTGCGTCGTCCCGGTCCACCAAGTAGGCATCGCAGTCCTGCAACAACACACCACAGGCGAGTTGGCTGCCATCGGTGGCACTTGGATCAAGTTGTTTGACCTTGCCGGTGGCGGTCACCAGCCCAAGTACGGTGCCAAGTACCAGGGTTTGGCCAGCAGTCAGGGTGGCGCGGTCGCGCGAGTAAAAGCCTTCGTCTTCGTACTTGAGCAAGTCGCCCAGATTGAGGGTTTGTTTGATTTCAGCCATGGAGTTCTCCTATTAGTGAGGCGGTCAGGTGGGATTTAGCGAGCACCGATTCGGGCTTTGACGGCGGCAATCAGCGGGTTGACAGGCGAAGCAGGGTTGGTTGTCGCCATTTCCTGGCGGTGTGCAGCATTCGGGTCGATGCGGCTGACGATTTCCGTGGATTGCTGAGCCATTGCCGTGAGCAACTGGCTGCGCACCTGAGCGGGTGCCACTTTGGCCTCCAAAAAGCCAGCGATCAAGTCAGTTCGACCAGCCAGGGTGCAGCTTTGCGCGACTTCAATCGCATCAGAGACTGCGAATGCTGGTTCGACGGATGATGTGGTGGCCGGAGCGGTGGCAGTGCTACCAGTTTGGGCGAGCACAGGGGTGGGTTGGACGGATTGCGTCATGGGAATTTCCTTTTCAGGTGAGGTTTCAGGGAGGGTTTGACTGGCAAGCAGTCGGGAGAGCGAGGGAACTGGTGGGGTCAGCATGGAATTGATCTGCTTGATCGCGTCATCAAGCGTCCCCACGTCATCAGCGAGACCAGAAGCAACCGCGTCTGCGCCGAAGTACAGGGCTGCTTGGGTGCTTTTGATGGTGTTCACGCCCATGCCCCTGTGTTTGGCCACCGTCGTGGCGAACAGGTCATAAATGCGGTTGACTTCACCCTGCAAAAAGCTGTGTGCTTCACCCGAGATCGGTGCGTGCGGGTTGAGATCGTTTTTGCGGTCACCGGCAAAAACGGCGGTGTAGGCAATTCCGTCTTGCTGGTCTTTGACTGACTGATCAACGTGCATGGCAATCACGCCAATGGAGCCCACACCGCCAGTTCGCGAGACGATCAGGCGGCTCGCTGCACTTGCCAGCGCATAGGCAGCAGAGAAAGCCATGTCGTTGGCAACCGCCCAGACCGGTTTGATGGCCGTGGCCGCGCGAATCCGGTCAGCCAGATCGAACACGCCAGAAGATTCGCCACCGGGAGAGTCGATATCGAGCAGGATGGCAGCAACATTCGGGTTGGCCAGTGCTGTATCCAGTGCCATGGCAATCCCGGCGTAACTGGTCAGCCCTGACTGCGCTTCAAGGCCCTGGGTGCGCCGCACCAGCGTGCCATAAATGGGAATCACAGCAATGCCAGACTGAGCAGCGCCGGTATTTGCCAGGGCTGCGCTTCGATCAGGCTGGACAAAGCCAGAAGGTGCCGACAAATCGGCCAACCCGACGCGCGAGCCCAGCACGGAGAGGATGACATCGAGTTTTGGGCGATGGATAAGCAGCGGCGCACCAAACAGGCGTGCCGCCAAATGCGGTAACAGGTTCATGAAATTCCTTTAAGCGTCAGCCGTGACCGGACCGCTGGTTGGGTTGTCAGACACTTGGGCTGCATGCTTGTTGGGCTCTGCGCTGCCGCCGTCTTTGGAGGTACGTCTGGGGTCAGAGTCAAAAATCAGACCCAGGTCATCGGCGCGCTGGTTGTCGGCGGCGATTTCCCGGTCAACGTCCTCTGCGTCATAGCCGAAGGCCGAAATAGCTTCAGACCGACTCATCAGCCCCGAGCGAATCGCCAGCAGCATGGCTTTGAACTCCTTCTCAGGGTCCACCCACTGCCAGCCCTGCGGAATCCACTTGGCTGCGAGGTATTGCCTGCGCTTGGCGTTGCCACCCCGGGCAAAACCCGGCGCTGTCAAGGCACCACTGAGCACCGCCTGCTTCATCCATGCCGCCCACACCGGGCGACACATCTGATGCACCAGCACGTCGTGCTGAACCATTTCGCAACGCCTGCGAAACTCAAGCATCCCTGCGCGAATGCTGGAATAGTTCACTCCAGAGAGGTCGCCAGTCAGTTGCTCATAGGTGATGCCAATGGCTGCTGCAACCGCCCGAAACTGAGCGCGCAGGAATTCACCGTAGGAGCCACCCACATCGGCCGGGTCAGAGAACTTGATGTCTTCACCGGGCTCAAGAATCTGCATGGTGCCGGGCTCCAAACCAGCCAGTGACACACCGTTTCCATCCGGCAGGCCTTCGCCCAGCAGGTTGTCCTCCACGCTTTGCCGGGTGACAAAGCCTGCGAACATGGCGGCGGTCTTCTTGCGCACCAGTTCCGCGTCGTCGTACTGGTCGAGTTCATTGAGCTTGACCAGGGCGCGTGAAAGCCACGGCTCGCCCCGTATCTGTCCCGGGCGCAACACCTTGTACAGGTGGATGATTTCACTGGCATTGATGCGCACCGTCTCCAAGCCACCCTGGCCCGACATCGGGGCGAGCCTGCCATCTTCGGGGTGAGATCGGTACAAGTGGTACGCCACGCGTCGGCCCATACCGTCGAATTCGATGCCTGACCTGACCACATTGCCTGAATCCAGATCGATATTGAGATTCAGTGGCAGGTGCTCGGGCTCGATCAGCTGGAGTTGCAGCGGCACACTCAGCCCATCTTCAGCTCGGCGCGGTCGCAGCCGGATCAGGCATTCACCACCTTCCAGCATCGCCCGGCAGGCCAGCGCTTGCAATCCATAGAAGTCGGTTTGGCCTGCCGCATCGGCTTCTTCAACCCAGTCACGCCATAGCGTCTGCACTGCCGCCTTGAACGTGTCGTCACCGGCCAGACTTTGTGGCTTGATGCCGGTACCGACTGCATTGGCCACAAAAGCCTCGATGCCGGACTGCGCCCAGGCGTTGCGGCGCACCAGATCACGACTTTTGGTGCGAAGTTCGGAATTTGTGGCAAGCAGCGCCGACACAGCGCCCGGGTTGCCGGGCATCCAGGCTTGTGCGCGTCTGCCACGGCCTGCTGCTTCATGTATCGGTCCCTGACCCACCTGGCCAAATAGACTTCTGATTTTTGTGTACCAAGCCATCAGAAGCCTTTGGATGTGGTCATGCGGATCTGGCGCGGCGCGCCGGGCCACATGCCAGTGGATGCAGCCTGCTCAGACAGACCTCGTTTGACCTCACGAATGGCTTGGCGGAGTTCGTCAACGGAGCGATATTCGACCGTCTTGTCGCCGAATGAAACGCGACGCTCGCCTTGGGTGAGTGCAGCTTGCAAGGCTTCGAGTTGGGTTTGTGAGAAGGACATGGTGGTTGTTTTCTGTTCGGGCATCAGCGCCAGACGGTCAGGTTCATCTCGGTGGTGTCGGTCAGCGTGCCGTTTGACGTGGTGCAGATGACCTCCACAAACTGGGTGGTCTTGGCCTCCGCTGTGGTGCGTGCGCCAGCGTGTTTCATGGCCGATTGGTTTCCCGCATTACGTGCAAACGCCTGCCAGCAGTAATTGGCATCTGGCATGGGGCTCAAAAACGTCACCCGGAATTTGCCGGTAGTTGTGCGGGTGACGCTATGAACATTGAACCCGGCCCGAACCACCACCGAGGCTTTGCTGCCAGTTCCAATCACCCCGAAGCACACCCAGGCTTTAGCAACCCCAGGGTGATCTGCGGTGATGCGGGTCTTGAGTTCAAGAGCCAGGCGCTGCGCCAATTCGGTGATGTGTTGGGCCAGGTTCATGAACGATCAGGCCAGCAGCGCAGCTTCAAATGCCGCCACAAAATCGGTATCCGCATTCCCGATCTCCAGCACAGAGACCGCACCGATGTTCTGGCGGGCTTGTTCCTGCTCAGGTGCAGTCAGTGCCTGCACCGCATCAAAGCGCACTCGCTTGTCAACGGCTGCAAGCAAGGCAGCAATGCCGGTTTGGTCATTGAGCAGGGCATCCTGCAATTCTTTGAGCGTGTCAAACGCGGCATCGGCCCCACCCAGCAAGTCAGCCTTGAGGGCATCGAGCAAGGTGACCACCTTGTTCGACGAATAGGTCGTCGTG
>DAOSLL010000124.1:0-1547 GCA_035368905.1 Rhodoferax sp. | reverse complement strand
GCAAGGTGGTGATCTTCGATGCCGAGAACGTGGTGGCCGTACCAGCCGCGTTGGCATCGTCAATGATGGTGACGCCAGCCAAAGTGGAAATCTGGCTGCGCAGCTCATTGATGGAACTGACCAGGCTGGTTTTGTCAGTTGTCGAGAGGTTGGCCAGCGTACCGACCTGACCGTAGATGGTCTTGAACTCGGCGGCAAGGCGTAGAACCAGGGATTCAAGGCGTGTTTGCAAACTCATGGGGAAAGCTCCAAAAAAGGAAATGAAAAGGCAATAAAAAAGGCATCGAAGTGCCAGGGCTAGACAGCCAACGAATGACCTCGGCCCCTAGCGTTTGAGCCAGGGACTGCGGATCACGCGCCGACTGAATTTGGGCTGTCCAGAAACACTGATGCCAGCGCGACCTGGTTCGGTTGGGCTGGCATCAATGGCATCTGTGGACAAATTTGATGAGGTGACATTCACCTCGGGGTCGGGTGGCCGCGCCAGCCCGAGTTGTTTTTCTAACTCCCGCCAGTGGCGCTCCTCAAAGCGGTCCAGACCGACACTTGACGCGGCAGCCCGGGCGTACACATAGCAGTCCAGGGCCTCGTTGCGCTCGCGCATCTTTTGCCACTCACGGTGTGCAAAGCCATTTCGGTCGTGGCGGGTGATCAAACTCTCGGCGCACAACTGCTGCACGTATTCAGCGTCCACTTTTGGCAGGTGGACAAATCCGGCTGGGTAAAGTGGCGTGCTGCCGTCAGAGCCCACATCAGCTGCTTTGCGCAGGTTGTTGTAAAGCTCCATCTTGGCCATGCCCACCGCCACCGAATACAGCTTGATGCCTCGGCGCAGCTTTTTGCCGCCTTGGGTCACATCCACCGCAGTGGGCGTACCAATCAAGGCCGCGCCACCCATCGCGCCGCTGCGCACCCCTTTGACGGGCATGAGTCGCGGGTCATGGCAGCTGCGAGCGAACGCATAGGTCTCCTGAGTGGCAAAGCCAGTGTCCAGCGCCAGCCTGGTCAAGGGCATCAACACACCACTGGCGTGCGTCCAGCGCTCGGCCAGTAACTCTGACAACCTTTTCCAGACGGCATCGCGTGCTGTGTCACCCATCAGCACGCGGTGCTCCACAAGCCAGGACTCCTTGCCGCGACCAAATGCCCAGATCGACACCTCAATCCGGTCTTTCTGCACGTCGGCACCCGCCACCAACAGCAAGCCACCCAAGGCAACGCTGCCGATTCGGTAATCTTCGCGGCGTTCAATCAAACGCTGCCAGTCCGGTGCTTCGCCTTCTTCGAGCCAGGTCTCGCCCAGTTCGGTGTTTTTGAAGGTCTTGATCGCAGCAGCGGAACCGGATTCCTTGCTGACCGCGCTCTCCCAGGCGGCAGCCACATCGCGCCAGCTACGCCAGCCGACCGGGCTGTACAGGCTGGAGATGTGAAAACCGGCGGTCTTTTTGCGACCTTTGCTGCTCTTTGCAGACTCCTGCGCGATCATGCTGCGCCATTGGCCCAGTTCCAACATGCGCGTCTTGTGGTGCTCGGCAATAGGCTGCTCG
>DAOSLL010000123.1:0-8947 GCA_035368905.1 Rhodoferax sp. | reverse complement strand
TCTATCTCAAGAAGAAGTAGATGCGCTGCTCGAAGGGGTCACGGGCGAGAGCCAGAAGCTGGCCGAAGAGGTTGTCGAGAGCGGCGAGGTACGGGCTTACAACATCTCAAGCCAGGAGAGAATCGTTCGTGGGCGCATGCCCACCATGGAAATTGTCAACGAGCGTTTTGCCCGCAATTTACGGGTTGGCTTGTTCAATTTCATCCGCAGGAGTCCCGAGATTTCGGTTGGGCCTGTCACCGTTCAGCGTTACAGCGCCTTTTTGCGCGAACTCGCGGTGCCGACCAATTTCAATATTGTGGCGATTCGGCCTTTGCGGGGCAGTGGTATGGTGGTGTGTGAGCCAGCGCTGGTTTTTGGCGTGATCGAGTCGCTTTATGGCGGTATCGGCAAGTTTCAGACCCGCATTGAGGGACGCGATTTTTCAGCCACCGAGCAAAGGGTGATCAACCGCCTGGTTGATGTGATCACGCAGGAGTACAAGAAGGCCTGGGTTGGCATTTACCCGCTTGAGCTGGATTACCAGCGCTCCGAAATGCAGCCACAGTTTGCGAATATCGCGACCCCGAGCGAGATTGTTGTTTCCACATCATTTCAGCTTGAGATTGGCGAGATTACCGGTGCCATTCATTTTTGCTTCCCGTACGCCACCCTGGAGCCGATTCGGGATGTTTTGTATTCATCGACCCAGGGTGATTCGATCGAGGTGGATCGCCGCTGGGTCAATGTGCTGACTCAGGAGATTCAGGCAGCCGAGGTTGTGCTGGTAGCAGAATTGGCGCATGCCGATGCAACCATTGAGCAACTGCTGGCGATGAAACCAGGAGACTTTATCGAGCTTGACCGCCAACCCAGGGTCCAGGCGACAGTCGATGGTGTGCCCATTTTTGAGTGTCAATATGGTACGCACAACGCCAGGTACGCGCTAAAGATCGAGCGCTGCCTGAGGAACAATGACCTCAACTGGAAAGGTGAGCGACATGGCAACTGATGAAAAACCACCGGAAGACGATGGTTTGGCTGACTGGGCGGAAGCCCTATTGGAGCAGAAAAGTGCAGAATCCCCGAGCGGCCCTGAACCCGGTGGCGTTTTGACCGGTGACTCGCCCAGAGGGTTCTCTTCCGGATCCGGCGGCAATGATGCACAGATCAACGACATCAATCGTGTGCTGGACATTCCGGTGTTGTTGTCGGTCGAATTGGGGCGAACCAAAGTACCCATCAAGCATATTTTGCAGCTTGGTCAGGGTTCAGTGGTTGAACTTGATGCATTGGCTGGGGAGCCCATGGATGTGCTGGTGAACGGCTACCTGATTGCTCAAGGTGAAGTGGTGGTCGTGAACGACAAGTTCGGCATCCGGTTAACCGATGTGGTGACGCCGTCGGAGCGTCTACGCCGGGTCAGCAAGGGCTGAGCGAGCATGTCACAGGCCTGGCTGCCAATCATAGGTTTTGTCATTGTGTTGGCCATGATTCCTGTTGTATTGAAGTGGGTGCAGCGGCGCGTCGGTTTGGCGGGCTCGGGGGCACCAACCGCGACGCGCATCGTCTCGGCCGTCGGTGTTGGACCGCATCAAAGGGTGGTTACGGTTGAGGTTGGACCTGAGGGTGCCCGTACCTGGCTGACTTTGGGGGTAACTGCACAGTCGATCACCTGTTTGCATTCGGTGTCAGTGATGCCCGCGCAAGTGGCAAGCGCCAATGCTGTTGGTTTGCCTGCGGATCCATTGTGAAGATGGTGCTATTCAAAAGGCCGCAGTTTGTCGTCAGGCAAAGCTGTCTTTTCAGGCTGGCGCTGGCGAGCCTGCTTTTGACCGTGCAGTCCGCTGGCCTGGCGCAGGGTACGGCTCAGTTGCCGCTGCTATTGGGTACTGGCAGTTCGGGGGTGAGCTTTTCGGTGCCGGTGCAAACCCTGCTTTTTTTCACTGCACTGTCATTTTTGCCAGCCATTTTGCTGATGATGACAGGTTTTACCCGCATCGTGATTGTCTTGTCCTTGCTGCGTCAGGCACTCGGAACACAGTCTGCCCCGCCGAATCAGGTGGTGGTTGGGTTGTCGTTGTTTTTGACCTTGTTTGTCATGGGGCCGACCCTGGACAAAGTCTATAACGATGCCTATTTGCCGTACAGCAACAACACATTGCCATTTGAGCAGGCGCTGGTCAGGGCAGAGGCACCAATGCGTCTGTTCATGAGCAAACAGACCCGTCAATCAGACCTCGCACTGTTTGTCAAGCTGGGCAAACTCGATGTCAGTACCAATGCTGAAACTGCGCCCATGCGGGTATTGATACCCGCCTTTGTGACGAGCGAGCTGAAATCAGCGTTTCAGATTGGTTTCATGATCTTCATTCCTTTTTTGGTGATCGACATCGTGGTTGCGAGCATTTTGATGTCCCTGGGCATGATGATGCTGTCGCCAGTTTTGGTGGCGTTGCCGTTCAAGCTGATGATATTTGTGCTCGCAGATGGCTGGAACCTGCTGATTGGTTCATTGGCTGCCAGTTTTGTCACTTGAGGGTCAGACATGAATTCGCAATTGGTATTGTCGATGGGGCAAGAGGCCCTGTGGATGTTGCTGCTGATCTCCTCACCCGTTTTGGGCATTGTTCTGGTGGTTGGCTTGATCGTAAGCCTGTTTCAGGCGGTAACCCAGATTAACGAGGCGACGCTGGCTTTTGTACCTAAATTGATTGCGGCCATGCTTGTCTTTGCCCTGGCTGGACCCTGGATGCTGGGGATGCTGGTGGAGTACATTCGCCGCACAATCGAGGCCATTCCTGCGTCGGTGATGTGATGCGGGCCGGTTTGTGATCACATTTTCAGAAGCCCAACTGGTCGCCTGGTTGTCGCCAATGGTGTGGCCTTTTTTGCGGGTGCTGGCCATGTTTACCTCAGCCCCGATATTCTCCTCAAGGGTGTTCCCGGTTCGGGCTCGCATCGCCCTGGCTTTTTTTGTTGCTTTGGCTGCCCAGCCGTTTTTAGGAGAGCAGGCGATCATCAGTATCACCGGTCCAGCAGCCATGGGCGCGGTGGTGCAGCAGCTTGGCGTGGGCTTGGCCATAGGCTTCACCATCCGGATGGTATTTGCCGCAGTTGAGCTGGCGGGGGAAGTGATCGGATTTCAGATGGGGTTGAGCTTTGCCTCATTTTTTGACCCCTCCTTCAATGCTCAGACCAGCGCTGTTGCGCGGTTTTTCGGCCAAATGGCCTCTTTGCTGTTTATTGTGATGAACGGCCATCTACTGGTGTTATTGGCTGTCCTCACGAGCTTCAAGTCGTTTCCTGTTGATCAGAATTTCCTGGAAGCTTTGAAGCACATGGGAGTGCTTGACTTGGGGTCCGCACTTTTCGCCAGTGGGTTATGGATTGCATTGCCCTTGATCGGTATGCTCATGTTTGCCAACCTGGCCTTGGGCATCGTCTCGCGGGTGGCTCCTCAAATGAACATTTACGCCATTGGCTTTCCGATCACCTTGACGGTTGGCCTGTTTGGCCTGGCCGCCACTTTGCCGATGCTCGATCAGCCCTTTCTGGCATTGATGACGCGCGCGATTGACATTTTTGCCGTCATCTAAGAGCGGCCTACACCAGTCCATTGCGAATGGCGTAGACAGTCAATTCCGAGTTGTTGGCAAGCCTCAACTTCTCCAGTACGCGAGACCGGTAAACGCTTACGGTTTTGGGGCTGAGCATAAGCTCTTGGGCAATGTCAGACAGTCGTTTGCCCGAGGCAATTTTCAGCAAGGTTTGCAGTTCACGCTCAGACAGGCTGGCGTGAAGGCTTACATTCTTGGGTGTGCTGAGATTCTCGACCAGCATTTGCGCCACGCCAGGTGTGACGTATTTTCTGCCCTGGGCAACCGTGCGAACAGCGGTTATCAAGTCAGCGGGGTCACCCGCCTTGTTCAGATAGCCTTGCGCCCCGGCTTTGAGGCAGCGAATGGCATACTGGTCCTCAGGAAACATGGACACCATCAGTACTTTGATGGGTGAATCGACCTCACGCAGGCTGGCCAAAACCTCAAGTCCACCGCGTCCGGGAAGATTGATATCAAGCAAAAGAACATCGCAGGGGTGCAACCGAAATGCTTCGCGAACCTCGGCATAGCTGCCTGCTTCGGCGGTCACTTGTATGTCTACTGCCTCTTCCAGGGTGTCCCGGATGCCACGTCTGACCATCGCATGGTCATCACACAAAATTACTCGGATCATTGAGTTGCTGCTCCTGTCGGACTTTTTCGGCTTCTGTCAAGGGAACAGACAGAGTGATCGCCATTCCCGACCCTGCTCTGGAGCTTACATCGATCCAGCCCCCAACGGTTCTCGCTCGCTCTTTTAAGCCACGGATACCAAAACTCTGGGGTTTCGACAAATCAATCTCATGAGCCCCTTGGCCGTTGTCAGAGATTTCCAACGTCAGGACTCCCTCGTCGTCAGACAGGTCAATTTTGACGAGCGTGCAATTGGCGTGCTTCGTGATGTTGGTAAGGGCTTCCTGCGCCGTTCGATAGGCAACCAACTGGATCGTCCTGGACAAGTTCTCAAGTTGCTTTGGCGCTCGAATAGTGGTTTCAATCCGGGTTCGTTTGGTGAAGTCGCTGGCCAGCCAATGGACGGCGGGGACCAACCCTTGGTCCAAAATCGCTGGGCGCAAATTCATCATGATGCGTTGGCTGGCCTCAACGGCGTGCTGCAGCATGTCCGTGGCTGCTGTGACATGTGTCAGGGTTGCCTGATCTGATGTGTGGCGCTCTATCCAGGACAGGTCAAATCGGATGGTCGCCAATGAGCCGCCAATGTCGTCGTGAATTTCACGCGCGATAGACGCTCTTTCCTGCTCTATGGTGGACTGCAAGTGCTGCGCAAAAATGGCCAGTCGTTGTTCCGATTGAAGGAGTTCGTGGTCAGATCGCTCTTTTGCCAGCAGAATTTTGTGCATTTCAATGGCGCGTTGAATGACATGCCTGAGTTTGCTGAGGTCAGACTTGGGCAAATAATCACTGATTCCCGCTTTGATGGCTTCAACCGCTGCGGTCTCTCCAATCGCGCCGGAAAGCAAAACAAAAGGGATCCGGATGTTCTCTGCCTGCATCAGATCCCACGCGTCCAGCGCGGTAAATCCCGCCAATTTGTAGTCTGCCAGGACGACACTGAATTGGCGCTCGGAAACCGCCTCGGAAAACCCGCTGAGGGTTTCAACCCGGTTGATTTTCACGGGCTCACTGGCTTTGCCCAGCTCGCGCCTGACAAGCAGATGGTCATGTTCAGAGTCTTCCAGATGCAAAATGCATAAAGGAGCGGGTGTTTCGTCTTTGTTTGTCATGATTGGCGCTATGATCGTTTGTAGTACTTAGCCGGTTTATTCGGTATGCCTTCTGAAGAGAGTTGAATTTCCATGCCCTCCGATCCTGCTTTTTCAACACCGACTGTCAAGTTGCCAGTTATGTTGGTTGTTGAAGTGCAGGATTCGTTATTAGGCGTTGTACATGATTTGAATCGGTTGGATGGTTTGCTGGCACATGCAGCAGATCGTTTGATGCAACGATTTACCGCTGCGAATGCAAGCCTGGCATCGGCGACCTTGTCCGATTTTGATGATTTGCGCCAAGCTCGACAGACCCTGCATTCTGCTGTGACCGAGTTGCAGTTCCAAGATATTGCATCTCAACTGATTGAACACACTTCCAAAGTGCTTCAGGGGTGTGCATATCGGCTGGCAGCAGACGCGATGGGTTTTGAAGATGGGGAGGCTGTTCCCTTTGTTGAAGATGTCCCGGACCGTCCGAATCCTGTTACCCAGGATCAAATGCACGCGGGATCGATTGAGTTGTTTTGAATTTTTATTTGTTTTGTTGTTGAATTTGTCGGAGTCTTTCATGCCTGTCATACTCACTGTCGATGATTCGCCATCCATGCGTAAGATGGTGTCATTTACTTTGGTTGGTGCTGGCTACCAGGTCGTTGAAGCGGTAGATGGGATTGATGCAATTGAAAAAGCGAACGAACAGAGATTTGATCTTGTGTTGACTGATCAGAATATGCCGCGTCTGGATGGACTCGGGTTAACCCGGAAATTGCGCGAGAGGCCACAGTTTAAAACAGTGCCAATTCTGATGTTAACGACAGAATCCAGTGACCTCATGAAGCAAGCGGGGCGAGTTGCTGGCGCAACAGGTTGGCTGGTTAAGCCTTTTGACCCAGATCGACTGATCGAGGTGATCAAGAAATTGATCAAGTAACGGGAATTTTTCAAGAAAACCACAGGCGTTGAATTCAGGAGTGTTTATGGCTGAGATGCATCACGAAACGGGTAGTTCGGGGGCAGATTTTGACCTGAGCCAGTTCTATCAAATCTTTTTTGAAGAAGCAGGGGAAAACCTTGATTTGATGGAGCAAATGTTGCTCAATTTGAATTTGGAAACTGCCGACGATGAAGAGTTGAACGGCATCTTCCGCTGTGCACATTCCGTCAAAGGCGGCGCTGCCACATTCGGTTTTTCCGATGTTGCCGAGTTGACTCATCAAATGGAGTCGCTGCTTGACCGTTTGCGTCGTCATGAATTGCGACCCACTTCGGTCATGGTAGACGTGCTGTTGGAATCAGCAGATGCTTCGCGCAGCTTGCTTGCCCGGCATCAATCCGGAGACGAGGGAACTGCGCCTCCCACCGCAGACCTCGTCGGGAGAATTCGGAAACTGGTATCGGGTGATACTGCGCCAGCGCCAGCGCCAGCGCCAGCATCTGTTTCGGCACCGGTAAAGGTTGAAACAGTACCAGTTGAAGTTCAACAGACCGAGGCGAAATCGCGGAATCAGGTCGCTGCGGTGAATGTTCTGCGAACCCTTAAGGTTGTGATCAGCCGTCTCGATCATGTTGAACGGGCTGATGCGATTGAAGAGCTTTTTCGGGATATTGCTGGGTTGGGGGTCATCAAGTCGCAAGCCTGCAACGAAGCAAATACACGCGTGTTCCAAGTGGAAACTACTTCGTCAAATGAGGATTTGCTGGATCTGTTTGCGTTCCATGTTTCTCGTGAGCAGGTCGTGATCCAAGAAACTGTAGCCAGTTCGGAAATAACCGATGATACCGGTGGCGACGCGAGTGAAGGGAACATCGCTGGTGCGAATGGGCCTGGATTGGACGTTGCTCACGCATCGTCAACCCTACAAGCTCCCGGTTTTGGTTTTTTTGATGGTGCACCTGGTGCACCTGGTGCACCAGATGCGTCAGATGCGGGAATTGCCGCAGTCGTTGCAGCAGCACCAACTTCCGAAGACGGTTTACCAAAATCTTCCCGTAGCGGCACTAAATCTGCAGGTGCTGCAAATTCGCAGCCCGAAGCTGCGACCATTCGAGTCGCAATCAGCAAAGTCGACCAACTGATTAACTTAGTTGGAGAACTGGTCATTACACAAGCGATGCTGGCGCAAAACAGCCGTGCGCTTGACCCGGCGGTATACCAGCAGTTACTTACTGGTTTAACCGATTTGGATCGAAATACCAGGGATTTGCAAGAGTCAGTGATGTCAATTCGCATGATTCCCATGTCCATTGTATTCAGCAGATTCCCGAGGATGTTGAGGGATCTTGCTGGAAAGCTTGGGAAAAAAGTTGATTTTTTGACGCTCGGTGAAGCCACCGAATTGGACAAAGGTCTGGTTGAGAAAATCACCGATCCATTGACTCATCTAGTTCGAAACAGTTGTGATCACGGCATTGAAATGCCAAGCGATAGAGTGCTTGCTGGAAAACCAGAAACCGGGACGATAACATTGTCTGCGGCACACCAAGGAGGCTCAATCGTTATCGAAGTGCGTGATGACGGTCGGGGCATGTCTCGGGAAAGAATATTGGCCAAGGCTCGGGAACGAGGTTTGGATGTCTCTGATCAAATGCAAGACTCAGAAGTCTGGCAGCTCATATTTGCCCCGGGGTTTTCAACAGCGGAGGTCGTTACTGATGTTTCTGGCCGCGGTGTCGGTATGGATGTGGTAAAGCGAAATATTGCCTCCTTAAATGGCACGGTTGAAATTGATTCCAAAGAAGGTTTCGGCATGAAGGTCTCGGTTCGCTTGCCATTGACACTGGCCATTATGGATGGCATGTCGGTTGGGGTCGGAAGTGAGGTCTATATATTGCCTCTCTCGTCCGTTGTTGAGTCATTTCAAGTAAAGTCTGAAGCAGTGAGCACAGTGGGACAAGGTGCGCAACTGGTTAAAGTCCGTGATGAATTTATGCCAGTGATTGAGTTGGAGAAAGTTTTCCAAGTTCCACGATTTAACACTGATAAAACCAGCGATATTATGGTCGTCATTGAAGCGGAGGGCAGTCGAGTGGTTTTGTTGGTTGATGAACTATTGGGGCAGCAACAGGTCGTTGTTAAAAACTTGGAGTCGAATTACAGGAAAGTACCAAATGTTTCAGGGGCCACCATTCTTGGCGACGGCAAAGTGGCACTTATTCTTGATACCGGTGCATTGGTGCGACGCTCCCGTCACTAGATAGTGATGATTCCAATTTAAGAAAAGGTTAAAGTCATGGAAAAAATTGGTGATGCTGCAAGTAATGTTGCACGTGAGTATTTGACTTTTCGACTGGATAGGGAAGAGTATGGTATTGACATTTTAAAAGTTCAAGAGATTCGAGGTTATGAATCACCAACACGAATAGCCAATGCGCCTTCTTTTATCAAAGGTGTGGTTAATCTTCGTGGAACAATCGTGCCGATTGTAGACATGCGTCTAAAGTTTAATTGCGACAAAGCAGTATATGATTCGTTTACTGTTGTAATTATTTTGAATCTCAGGCAACGTATTGTCGGTATAGTAGTCGATTCAGTCAGCGATGTCATGGGATTGGCACCTGAAAATTTGAGAGCTGCTCCCGATATTGAGAGTGTTATTGATTCTGATTCGGTATTGGGGCTTGGATCGCTGGGTGATC
>DAOSLL010000122.1:0-8984 GCA_035368905.1 Rhodoferax sp. | reverse complement strand
CCTTGATGTCATCTACGTTAGCCAAAATGGCATCAAGTGACCCGTATTCATTGAGCCACTTGGCAGCAGTCTTGGGGCCCACTTTTGGCACTCCCGGTACGTTATCCACGGCATCTCCCACCAGCGTCTGGTAGTCCAGCATCAGGTGCGGTGGAACGCCAAACTCTGCCGTCACACCGGCCACATCGCGTCGCCTGCCGTTCATGGTGTCGATGATGGTGATGCGCTCATTGACCAGTTGTGCCAGGTCTTTGTCGCCACTGCTGACGATCACATTCATGCCCCGGCTGGCCGCCGCATGGGCCAGCGTGCCTATCACGTCGTCAGCCTCGACACCTGGCACCGCCAGCACTTGCCAGCCCAGCAGCCGCACCACCTCATGAATCGGCTCAATCTGGGCCCGCAAATCGTCAGGCATCGGCGAGCGGTTGGCTTTATAGGGCGGATACAGAACATCGCGAAAGGTAGGACCCCTGGCATCAAAAACACAGGCCGCAAACTGCGCCGGAACCTCCTTGCGCAGGCTTTGCAACATGTTGATGATGCCGCGAATCGCCCCGGTCGGCGCGCTGCTCGGATCGCCCGGCACCGAACGCAAATCCGGCATGGCATGAAAGGCTCGGTACAAGTAGCTGGAACCATCAACCAGCAGCAGGGTTGGGGTGGGTGCGGTGTTCATGACGGCATTTTGCCTGTGCAATGGCAGGCGGTCAGCATTTCTCTACAATTCGGGCATGCAGCTCTACCTTTTACCCGCGCGTTTTTTAACACTGTCATTGGTCTTTTCGTTACCTCTATGTGGTGTTGCCAGCGGTCAAGGCACATCTGCAAACACGTCCGCTGCAAGCTTGCCAACACCCACCACTGCAATGCCAGCCCAAGCGCCGACCGAGCAGCGGGTTGAGCGGATCCATCTGGAAGATGGCGGGTCGATCATTGACGAGCTGCGAATCGGTGGCGAAACCAAATCCATCAATGTACAACCCAAAGGTGGCATGCCAGCCTACCAGGTCGGCCCCGTCAGTGGCGAACGTAGCTGGAAAGTCCTGGGATTCTGAGTCATGGCGGTTTATACCGAGGTCTCGACGACAGAGGCGCGCGCCCTGCTGCGTGCGCTCAAACTAGGTGAACTGACCAGTCTTCAGGGCTGCACAGGTGGCATCGAAAACACCAACTATTTCGTCAGCACCGAGCGTGATGGTCAGGCCCACGACTACGTGCTGACACTTTTTGAGCGTTTGACAATCCAGCAATTGCCTTTCTATTTGCGGCTGATGAAGCACCTGGCAGAGCGCGGCATTCCAGTGCCGGACCCGCAAGCTGATGCCAGAGGCGAGTTGGTGTTTGAGGTCAAGGGCAAACCCGCAGCCGTGGTGAGCAAGCTGCGCGGCAAATGCGAACTCCGTCCCACTGTGACGCATTGTGCTCAGGTCGGTGCCTCCCTGGCCCGCATGCATCTGGCCGGACACGACTTCCCACTCAGTCAGCCAAATTTGCGTGCCCTGCCCTGGTGGAACGACACTGTGCCGGTGGTGCTGCCCTATCTGACCAAAAGTCAGACAACCCTGATTCAGCAAGAACTGGCTTACCAAAACCACGTCAATGCATCATCGAGTTTTGCGGCCCTGCCGCGCGGACCGATCCACGCGGACCTTTTTCGTGACAACGTCGTGTTTGACTCGGCTCAGGGTGAAGCCGTACTGAGCGGGTTTTTTGACTTCTATTTTGCTGGCGACGACACCTGGGTGTTCGATCTGGCGGTTTGCCTCAATGATTGGTGTATTGACCTTCTAACCCATACCCATCAAGCGCTATTAGCTCATTCTTTTATAGCATCATACAGCGCCGTGCGGCCCTTGCAGCGAGCCGAGCGCGAACTCTTGCCAGCCATGTTGCGCGCAGCCGCATTGCGTTTCTGGATCTCACGCCTATGGGACTTCCATATGCCGCGCGAAGCCAGCATTCTGAAGGCTCACGACCCAGGGCATTTTGAACAGGTGCTGCGTCTTCGCGCCTGCCAGGCCGTCACGTTTGAGGCCCTCACGGGCAACATATGAAACTACAGTTGGTGTCAGCTCGTACCGGTGCGACCTGGGTCAAACTGGGTATTCAGACATTTTTCAGGCAGCCATTGGCACTGGCGGGCCTGTTTTTCATGTTCATGGCTCTGATGTCGGTCGCGAGCATGGTGCCTGTCATTGGTTTACCCATGGCCATGACCCTGTTGCCCGCGATCACGTTGGGGCTGATGGCGGCATCGCGTGAAGCAGTCCAGGGCAAGTTTCCGATGCCGTTGATGCTGCTGACCGCTTTCCGATCAGGTCCTAAAAAGGCGCGTGCGATGCTGGCACTTGGAGCTCTGTACACCGGTGGCTTCATGATGGCCATGGGGTTTTCCTATCTGATGGACGGAGGCGACTTTGCCCGCATGTACCTAGGAGGCCAGATGCCCACTAGCGACATGATCAATTCGGCTGAGTTCCAGTCAGCCATGTGGGTGTTTCTCGGCCTGCACTTGCCACTGTCATTGGTTTTTTGGCATGCACCGGCGCTGGTCTATTGGCATGACATGCCACCAATCAAGGGCATGTTTTTCAGCATTATTGCCTGCTTGCGCAACTTTTGGGCATTCACTGTGTTTGCGGCTCTCTGGATGGTGGTCTTGGCGCTGACGGTACTATTGCTCACCACGCTTTCAGCACTGCTGGACAGCCCCAACCTGGCAGGGACATTGTTGTTCCCGGCGTTGCTGTTGGTGGCATCAATGTTCTTTACATCACTGTATTTCACTTATCGCGACAGTTTCGAGTTACCGGTGAGCACCCCGGCATCGCAATAGCCAGTGGCTTATCTTTGTCGGCAACACCGCGACAAGAGCAGCGTTTGCAGCGAAAAAACCATTGAAAGCCAGCTATTGGCCTTGTTTTCTGGCAAGAGAACGGTTGATAATGAGAGCATGCGTTGCTGTATCGGTAACAGTTTCAGACTTTTAAACCACGAATGAGGGGGCTACCTTGATTCCCAAAACCATGAGGCTGCTCGCGATCTGTGCGGGCGCGGCGCTGATGACAGCTTGCGCCACTTCGCCGATTCCAGTGTCAGAGAACTTCCCGCTCACTGTTCAACCCAAGGTAAGGTCGGCCGGACACTGGGACATTTTGTCCAAAGATGTCATCGTTCAGACCCTTGACACCTTGGACAAGGTCAGTGCGCCAGCGCCTTTGTATGTGACACTGCCACCCCAACCCAGCGCCTTTGATCGTGCGTTTCGCGAGTTTTTGATCACTGAACTGGTTCAGGCGGGTCGAATTGTCGTGCAATATCCCGACAACGCGCTGGAAGTCAGTTACCAGACCCAGGTGGTGCGTCATGCCAGCCCAAGGCCACACTTTGTGCCTGGCATTTTCACCATGCTCACTACCGGACTCTACGCCGCTTACGGCCTGCGCCTTGAACATGCAGATGCCAAGTTGCTCGGCGGACTTGGCTTGGCCGTGCTGGCGGACACCGTCGCCAGCGTCGATTCAGGTGGGCCAACGCACACTGAGTTGATTCTGACCACCACGATCGCTGCGGGTGGCCGTTTTTTGACGCGCAACACTGACGTGTATTACATTGAAGAAGAAGACCAATTCCTGTTTGCGACCTTGCCAGTTCACAGGACAGTCAAGGTGGTGGGTCCATGAACATGAAATTCACCCTTTGCGCAACAGCGCTGGCAGTTCTGGTGGGCTGCGCAAATACCACCCCGCCGCGACCGGAACCTACTTATGAGGATGCTGCGGCCAGCAAGTTTGTTGTGAGCTCTCGAGAAGCCATCAATAAACTGGTCGCTGGCTTTGATCTTGGACCCCTGGGAGATACGCCAGTTTTGGTGGCCACAATTGTCAATGTCAACGACACACGGCGATCTGCGCCCCTTGGCCGTACTCTGTCGGAGCAATATGCAAGCCACATGGTGAATGCGGGCTTCAACGTCAAAGAGGTGAAGCTGCGCGGCGACGTATTCGTCAAAGAAGAAACCGGCGAGTTGCTTTTGTCGCGCGAGATCAAGGAAATTGCCCAGAGCCATCATGCCAACTATGTGCTGGTGGGCACCTATTCGGCCGCAGCCACGGTGACCTATGTAAGCCTGAAGTTCGTACGCACCGGAGATGGGCGCATTGTTCGCGGTCACGACTATGCACTGCCCAATGACAAAGACATCACCAAGCTGCTACAGGTGGTTCCAGCGCGCCAGTAACTTATCTGCTGCTGGCTTTGTTGCCCCGGCAATTGCCAAAATTGGCTGTGTTTCCCTGGAAACACAGCCAATTTTGTTTTGAAGTACCAGCTGACATTGCATGATGCTGAGGCAATTTAGCGACTCAGAACATCACACAGGAGTTTGATGTCGGCATCCGAAGAAGTCAGCCTGATCTCGTTCCATTGCCAAATCATCCATATCATTGTTATCTCGTCTTGCCTTGCGTATGCAATCTCTTCGGCAGGGTGCCTCGCCAGGAATGATTCAGAAATCCAATCAGGCAAGCTGTGGCGCAATCATTTCCGCATAGTCGTACAGCGCGCCCAACACAGCTTCACCGCGCTCGTCTGCGGTCTCTGCCAGCAAGTCCATTTCGTCAAACAGAGCCTGCACGGTACGCGCACCGCCCGCGCCTTCAAACAAACGCGATGCGCGATGCGCCTCCCAACGACTTGCTTCTTCAGGCGCGAGGCTTTGCGGAAAATTTCGCGCCCGATAACGCCATAGCAGTTCGCTCAGGCGGGGGTCATCAAATGCGGGTCGCGCCTTCGCCAGTTGCTCCGGGGTACTTTGTCGTAACTCATTGAGATGCCGACGGTCTGCGTTGCCAATAAAGCCGCCATACAAATCCTCGTCCACGTCCAGCAGCACATCGCCTTCGCGTTTGAACACCTGCGCCCAAATCGCACTCATATCGGGCAGGTCACGGGCCTTGCGCGCATGCGCAAACTGCGTATCCAGATCAATGCCCCAGCGCTGTGCCATTGCCTCACTGAGGACTTTCAGCTTGCCCATGACCATCGGCGACTTGTTGAGGTGTACCGACTTGATTGGCAGGCGGCGCACGCCGTCGGGCAAATCAGCGCTCCTGGTGAACAGGCGGGTTCTGATCTGTTGGGCATTCAGGCTGACCAACTCGCCTGGGTCTTGTGCCAAATCCCACGCCAGCAGCTCATTTTTGTTGCCCGGATGCATGGCCAGCGGCCACATCAACGCCAGGCAACCACGCCCAGGCGCGAACATGCCAGACACATGCCAAAACGGCAGCGCGTTGCGTAGCGAGGTCGGCAGACCCAACTCGGCCATGACGCGGTCTTTCTTGTGCAGTCCGAAGCAGAAGTCAAACAAGCGCGGTTGTGCCTGTTTGATCAACCGGGCCAACGCAAGCGTGGCGTGCACGTCGCTCAGGGCATCGTGGGCTGACGCATGAGCCAGGCCATTGGCGGCAGTCAAGTCGGTCAACTTGAAGCTTGGCTTACCATCAGGATCGACCGGCCACTGCACGCCGTCAGGTCGCAAAGCATAGGCCGTGCGCACCACATCAAGCAGGTCCCAGCGTCCGCAGTCGTTCTGCCATTCCCGCGCATAAGGGTCGATCAGATTGCGCCAGAACATGAACCGGGTGATTTCATCGTCAAAGCGTATCGTGTTGTAACCAACACCCACGGTACCGGGCCAAGCCAGCGCCTGCTCTATTTGGGCTGCAAACTGGTACTCAGGCAAGCCTTGCTCAAGACACATTTGCGGCGTGATGCCGGTGATCAGGCAAGCTTGCGGATCTGGCAAAAAGTCATTGGCAGGCTGGCAGTACAGCTCGATTGGGTCACCGATCTGATTGAGATCAGCATCGGTACGAATCGCGCCAAACTGCGCTGGCCGGTCGCGCCGGGTGTTGGCCCCAAAGGTTTCATAGTCGTGCCACAAAAACGTATGCTGTGCCATCGGAGCAGAAGCCGTCACTGTCATAAGTCGAGGCTCACTTTCTGCGCGCCCAGCGCACCCCGGGCAACTCCAACACCAGCCCCAGCACCTTGTGCAGGCGGCCTGAATCGGACACTTCCACGGTAAATGTCATCCAGGCAATGCCCTTGATCGACTGGGTTTGCACGCCAGTCACGTTCATTTTTTCTTTGGTGAAGACCTCTGAAATATCCCGCAGCAGGCCCTGGCGGTCTTGCGCCTGAACCGCCACATCCACCGGATAAACCGAGTGGGAGACAGCATTCGCCACGCCCCACTCGACCTCAATCAGGCGCTCGCCGTTTTTGGCCACCATCTCGCGCAAATTGGTGCAGTCGGTGCGGTGCACACTCACCCCCCGGCCTCGGGTGACAAAGCCACAAATCTGGTCAGGCGGTGCCGGCTTGCAGCACTTGGCCATTTGCGTCATCAGCGAATCAACCCCCAGCACCAGCAAGCCACCCTTGGTGGGATTGTCTCCCGAGCGTGCCTTGCGCAACAATGGCGCGTCGGCATCGAACTGCGGGGACTCAGGGGGACGCAGCAACTGTTCAATATTGCGCAGCGAAAACTCGTCCTTACCGACCCCTTCAAACAGCGATTCTGCGTTGGCAAAACCGAGTTGTACTGCCAGCTCGTCAAGTTTGAGCGCGGTTTTGCCCTCACGCTGCAGTATCTTTTCAACTGCCTCGCGGCCTTTGGCAATGGTTGCGTTCATGGCCAACGCATTGAACCAGGCCCGAACCTTGGTGCGCGCCCGGTGGCTGACCAGGTAGCCCAGTTCGGGGTTAAGCCAGTCACGCGACGGTCCACCCTCTTTGGCAGTGGTCACTTCTACCGTTTGGCCATTTTTGAGCGGTGTGTGCAACGGCACCATGGCCCCGTCCACCCGTGCACCACGGCACCGGTGACCCAGACTGGTGTGCACCGCGTAGGCAAAGTCTACGGCTGTCGCGCCCCGGGGCAACTCAACGATGGCAGCGTCCGGAGTCAGCACGTAAATGCGGTCGTCCAGCACGGCGTGCGCTTGCGAGGGCGCGCCTGACAGGTCACGCTCCCATGCCAGCAACTGCCGCAGTACCGCAATCTTGCCATCGTAGGCACCGCTGGCCGTCACCCCGGCATAGCCTTTGGCACCAGCTTCCTTGTAGGCCCAATGTGCCGCCACACCGTTTTCAGCGTGGTCATGCATGGCCTGCGTGCGGATCTGAATCTCGGTAGGTTGTCCGCTGGCATCACGCACCACGGTATGCAAAGACTGGTAACCATTGCCTTTGGGCTTGGCAATGTAGTCGTCAAATTCTTCGGCAATCGGGCTGTAATGGCTGTGCACCCAGCTCAACGCACCATAACACTCCGGCACACTGGGCACCACAATGCGCATGGCGCGCACGTCAAAAACCCGCTCAAAACCGAGCGACTTGCCACGCATCTTTTTCACAATGCTGTAGATGTGTTTGGGGCGACCCGAGACTCGCGCGCTGATGCCATGGGCGTTCAAATCCTGTTCAAGCTGAACCCGCATGCGCTCGACATGGGCCTCGCGTTGTACCCGCTTTTCATCTAGCAAACGCGCCACTTGTTTGTAGGTATCGGGCTCCAGAAACCGGAAAGCCAGGTCCTCCATCTCCCATTTGATTTCCCAGATGCCGAGCCGGTTGGCCAGCGGTGCAAACACCTGCAGCGCTTCGGTCGCGATCTCCTGCGGCACCGGCAGCTTGGCGGCGGCAAAAAATCGCAGCGTCTGCAAGCGCGATGCCAAGCGCAGCATCACCACCCGCAGGTCGCGTGAAAACGCCAGCAGCATCTTGCGCACGTTTTCAAGCTGGACAGCGGCCACCTGCTGGGCCGCTGCGTTGTCAGGCTCGACTGCCTGCCGCGCCAGTTGCGCCCGCCGCGCCTGCCGCTGCACCTGCACCAATTTTGATGTTTCGAGCGCCAGCTCAGCAAAATTGTCGCCAAAGGCCTTGCCAATCACCTCGCGCGGCTTGTTCAAATGGTCGCTAACGTACACCAGGTAGCTAGCAGCCTGCATCGCTTCAGAGCCACCAATACCCTTCAGTATGGCAGCGACCGCATCGGCATGAGCCAAAACACCTTCGCCAGTATCGAAAATTTCGCCCACCAGCAAGGGCTCGGCAAAAGCACGCGCGCGCACCAACGCGTTGGCCTGCGCCGACAAGTCAGATGAGGTAACAGCCACCACCGCCAAGACCGACTTGGAAGCAGAGGCTGCCACTGTGCCGTCGTTGCTTGACTTTCTCATCACTGATTTACAGTTGTGCTGGAGGCAATCCGGCTGTCCAAAACCGGTGATCGCCTCTGACAAATGGTTGCTGTGGCTAACAATTCAATCCAGCAAGAATGACAAAATGGCCTGCACTTGGTCGGCCGCGACAAAAGTCGGCGCGTGGCCGACACCGGCAAACTCGATTAACCGGGCTTTCGGGCCGCGCTGCGTCATGGCCTGCGCGGTGGCTTCGGAAAGCAAATCCGAATCGGCACCCCGAACCAGCAAGGTACTGGCCCTGATCTGGTCATAGGCTTGCCACAGCAATGCCTCGCCCTGCGCAGCACTCTCTTGCGTCACCGTCGCAAATGGCAGGGCCAGCGCCGGATCGTAATTCAACGTGAGCCGACCACTGCCGTCACCCAGGGGCTTGAGGTTTGGCCGGGTCAGCGCCAGCCACTGGGCCGACGTGTGTGGACCAAAACTGCTGGAAACCGTCCAGATGGCATCAGCGGCCTGCTGTTCGGAATCAAATTTGCCGGTTCTTCCGAGATATTGGCCAATGCGCTGCAAGGCCTGCCACTCGATCACCGGCCCCACATCGTTGAGCACCAGCCGACGAATGTTGGCAAAGGCCGGTAGTTCAAGTTGCCCGGCTACAGCGATGCCGATCAGTCCACCCATGCTGGTGCCCAGCCAGTCGAGTGTGGCGGGCTGCAACTGCGCCAGCAACACCAGCATGTCGGCTGCGTAATAAGCCACCTGGTA
>DAOSLL010000121.1:0-9027 GCA_035368905.1 Rhodoferax sp. | reverse complement strand
CCAACGCATGGGCGGGCCAGGCGGTGGTGGCGGTGCGCCACCCTTCAAGGAAGCCGATGCCGAGGCCATCGCCGCCCAGGTTGGTGGCCTGATGGCAGTGGCACCAGAGGCGCGCAGTGCCGCAAGCATCGTCGCCGACGGACGCAACTGGAGCAGCAGCGTGATCGGCAGCACCAACAACTGGCTGATCACCGGCAACTGGAAACTCGCTGAAGGCCGCAATTTCAGCGACGAAGAGCAACACGGCGGAGCCGCCGTATGCCTGATCGGCAACACCGTCCGGCGTGAGCTGTTTGGCAGCGGCTCGCCGCTGGGCGCGTCGATTCGTGTCAAGCAAATTGCCTGCGAGGTGGTGGGCCTGCTTGACTCCAAGGGCCAGGGTGCCTTTGGCAACGACCAGGACGACATCGTCCTGACACCGCTGCACACACTGCAGCGACGCATCACCGGCAACACCCGCGTCAACACCCTGCTGGTGTCGATGCAGGACGGCGCCGACCCCGAACGGGTCAAGGCTGCGCTGACCGACCTGCTGCGCGAACGACGCAAACTGGCGCAAGACGACGAAGATAACTTCAACGTGCTCGACACCAAACAACTCGGCGAGACCTTTGCCAGCACAACCAGGGTGATGACCATGCTGCTCGGTGCGGTCGCTGCGGTAAGCCTGCTGGTGGGCGGCATTGGCATCATGAACATCATGCTGGTCAGTGTCACCGAGCGCACCCGCGAGATCGGCTTGCGCCTGGCAATAGGCGCGCTGGAGCGCGAGGTGCTGATGCAATTTCTGATCGAAGCCGTGGTGCTGTCGGCTCTGGGTGGCGTGATCGGCATTGTGCTGGCCTTTGGTGCATCAATCGGCGTGGCCCGGCTGATGGACGTGCCGTTTGTCTTCGATGCCGGTGTCAACCTGCTGTCATTTGTGTTTTCGGCCGCCATTGGTGTGCTGTTTGGCTATTTTCCGGCGCGCCGGGCCGCCCGGCTGGACCCGATCGAGGCACTGCGGCACGAGTAGGCATGCCAGTGGCCTGATGCGTCTCGCGGTCCCAGCGTCCACCGCTAACGCCCTGCCCGGCAAAGCCGCTGGGCCAGTGATCCGCCTCTGGCCTGATTCAATTTTTGGATAGAAATGGGCCATAGCCCTTGTGGCATATGCGCTGGCAGCTATCTATACTATAGCGCTTTGGAATTTCTGGCTTGCTCGGTGAGGTCAAGTTGTCGCAAACGCCATTCACCCCATCGTCAATGGTGGGACTTGAGCCCGGCCTGGTGTACCCTTGCCGCTTCGACCAAGCGCTGTTTTTTGTATCAAAGTCAGACTTGGTCCATCATGGTCAACCCGGCGCACTGGGCGCAAACAACAAGGAAATTCAAGCAAATGGGCGCGCAATGGAAAGCAAAACACAAAGACCTGGCCGCCAATGCCAAGGGCCGGGTGTTCGGAAAATTGTCCAAAGACATCATGCTGGCCGCCCGCAGCGGACCCGACCCCGCCTCAAACGCCCGTTTGCGGCTGGTGGTGGAGCAGGCACGCAAGGTCTCGATGCCCAAGGAGACGCTGGACCGCGCCATCAAAAAGGGGGCAGGTTTGACTGGCGAGTCGGTCAACTTTGAACATGTGATTTTTGAGGGTTTTGCACCGCACCGGGTGCCAGTGATGGTCGAATGCCTGACCGACAACACCAAGCGCACCGCGCCTGAAATGCGGGTGCTGTTTCGCAAGGGTCAGTTGGGCACTTCCGGCTCGGTGGCGTGGGACTTTGACCATCTTGGCATGATCGAGGCCGAGCCTGCGGTAAGCGGTGCCGACCCCGAGCTGGCCGCCATCGAGGCTGGCGCGCAAGACTTTGAGCCGGGCCAGGAAGACGGCACAACGCTGTTTTTGACCGACCCTGCCGACCTTGACCTGGTCAGTCGCGCACTGCCGGTCCAGGGCTACAGCGTGCTGTCTGCCAAACTTGGCTTCAAGGCCAAAAATCCGGTTGATCCGGCCAGCCTGAGCGCCGGGCAACTCGAAGAAGTGGAAACCTTTCTGGCTGCCATTGATGCCAATGACGATGTGCAGAATGTCTATGCTGGCCTGGCCGGTTAACACCCCGATCGGCGCACGCGACACTGTCACATGGATCAACTCAAAGCGCTTGAATCGGCCGGTCTGGTGCTGCCCTCGCCTGCCTACATTCTGGGCGCGATCATCTTCGGGCTGATTGGCCTGATCGCGTTTCGACGCGGGCGCAAGGCAACTCAGCCAACGCTCACCTGGGTCGGCCTGGCGCTGATGCTGTACCCCTATGTCGTGCCGCAAACCTGGCTGCTCTGGGCTATTGGTGCAGCACTGAGCGCCTGGGTCTTTGCCAGTTGGAAGGCGTGACATTGGCCAGCCTGTGGCCAGTCCGGCGGCAAACGCATTGCCGCTACTTTTCTGACCCGAGCGCTGCGCGCGCTGGCGACACATCTTGATAGCGCAGGCCAAGTGCCGCCAGCGCTTCAGGCACCGGCTGGCCCTGCACCAGCGCTGCCGCAAGCTGCCCCATGGCCGGCGCAGTCTGAATGCCGTAACCGCCCTGCCCTGCCAGCCAAAAGAAACCCGGTGCATCTGGCGCAAACCCGACCACCGGCGACTTGTCGGCGACAAATGAGCGCAAGCCCGCCCATTTGCGTCGCACCTGCCGGATTTGCAGCGTGGTGGCGGTCTCGATCCGGTCCACCGCAATGGCGATGTCGAGTTCTTCTGGCTGCACATCCTGCGGGGCTACCGGGTCTTCGTTGGCGGGCGAGATCAGCAACACGCCCGCATCAGGCTTGAAGTAAAAGCTCTCCTGCGCGTCAATCACCAGCGGCCAGTTGCTGATGTTGACCCCCGCCGGGGCATCGCAAGTCAACGCGGTGCGCCGCTTGGGCACCAGGCCAATGGTTGCCACGCCGGCCAGTTGCGCCAGTTCATCACACCAGGCACCGGCGGCATTGATCAGCAGTGGCGCAAAGAAATTGCCGACTGCCGTGGCCACCGACCAGCCACCTGCCTCGCGGCGGATCTGGTGCACACCCGCATCACACAGCAGTTGCGCGCCAGCGCCTTTGGCGCCGCGCAGAAAACCCTGGTGAATCGCATGCACGTCCAGGTCCATCGCATCGGGCTCAAAAAATCCGCATTCGGCAAGCTCGGGGCGCAGCACCGGCACGCGTTGCAATAACTCGGCCTGGGTCCACCACTGCACGTTGGGTACCAGCGCACGCATGCTTTGCCAGGTATCCAGCAGCGCTGCATGGTCAGCCGCACTGCCAAAGGTCAGCGCGCCGCGCGGTGCCACCAGCGGGTGATCGGCAAAACCCTTTGGTGGCGCGAAATAGAACGCCCTGGACGCGCTGGTGATGGCCCGCACGGTCGCGTTGCCATAGGTTTCACTGTAAAGCGCAGCCGAGCGACCGGTGGCGTGATAACCGGGCTGTGCCTCGCGCTCGAGCAGCACCAGCCGCCGCTGTGGCGCCAGAAAATAGGCAGCAGATGCGCCAGCCATGCCTGCGCCGATGATGAGAACGTCTGTTGTGATCATGATTGAGCCCACTCGAAACCAGTGTCGGCCAGGCACCGCAGCCCACCGGCTCATGATTGTCAGGTGCTGCGGCTTCAAATTTCAACCCGGCCGATCCGATTTTTCACTGCAGATGGCCGTTTTGAAAACGTAACATCAGCACAACCCCAAGGAAACAGGCATGCCCGTGATCACCAACATTGAAGACCTTCGCGTTCTGGCCAAACAACGCGTTCCGCGCATGTTTTACGACTACGTTGACTCCGGAAGCTGGACCGAGAGCACCTACCGCGCCAATTCGGAAGATTTTCAGAAAATACTGCTGCGTCAGCGGGTTGCCATCAACATCGACCACCGCAGCACCAGCAGCAGCATGATTGGCCAAGCTGTGGCCATGCCGGTGGCGCTGGCACCCACCGGGCTTACCGGCATGCTGTGTGCCGACGGCGAAATCAAGGCGGCCCAGGCCTGCAAAAATTTTGGTGTTCCCTTCACGCTTTCGACCATGAGCATTTGCTCGATTGAAGACGTGGCCAAGGAAACCGGTGGTCACCCGTTCTGGTTTCAGCTTTATGTGATGAAAGACCGCGACTACATCGAGCGCCTGATCGAGCGTGCCAGGGCGGCCAACTGCGCGGCGCTGATGCTGACCCTGGACTTGCAGATCAGCGGCCAGCGCCACAAGGATTTGCGCAACGGCCTGTCGGCCCCACCCAAATTGACCTTGCCAAACATGCTCAACATGGCGACCAAGCTGCGCTGGGGCCTGGGCATGCTTGGCACCCGGCGGCGCGGCTTTGGCAATATTGTTGGCCACGTCAAGGGCGTGGACAACATGGACAACCTGAGCGAATGGACCTCCCGCCAATTTGACCCGACGCTGTGCTGGAATGACGTGGCCTGGATCAAAAAACGCTGGGGTGGCAAGCTCATCCTCAAAGGCATTCAGGATGTCGAAGATGCCAGGCTGGCGGTCAGCTCAGGCGCTGATGCGCTGGTCGTCAGCAACCATGGCGGCCGCCAGCTTGATGGCGCAGCGTCATCAATCCGGGCACTGCCGACAATCGTCGATGCCGTTGGCAGCCAGATCGAGGTGCACATGGACGGCGGCATCCGCAGCGGGCAAGACGTGCTCAAAGCGCGCGCACTCGGTGCCCGTGGCACCTACATTGGCCGGGCCTTTTTATACGGACTCGGGGCCATGGGCGAAGCCGGTGTAACCAAAGCCCTGCAGATCATTCACAAGGAACTCGACCTGACCATGGCGTTTTGTGGACACACCCGGATTGACAAGGTTGACAAAAGCATTTTGCTGACCAACCCCGTCTGAAATCCCCAGCCGCTCAGGATGGCTGCAGCATGTGGGTCACCAGCTTGAAGTCGGGGTCTTCCGGGAACGACTTGATCTTGAAGCCCAGCCCCTTCATCAGCTTGAGCATGTTGGGGTTGTTTGCCAGCACCAGACCTTCTATTTCAGCCAGCCCTTTTTCGCGGGCAAAGTCCATGATCGACAGCATCAGGCGCGAGCCCAGCCCGAGGCCCTTGAATTCATCGGCCACCACCAGCGAGAACTCGCAGGTGCTGCGGTCCGGATTGGTGATGTAACGCGACACGCCAACGATTCGGCTGATGTCTTGCGACTGGCCGTCTTCGCCCAAACCACTCTCGGTATGGATGGCAACCAGCGCCATCTCGCGGTCATAGTCGATCAGCGTGAAACGCGACAACATGGTGGCAGGCAACTCCTGCATGCTTGAGACAAAGCGGAAATAACGGCTCTCGGGCGACAGACCGCGCACAAAAGCCTGCAGCATGGTGGCATCGTCAGGGTGTACCGGGCGCAACAGGTAGTCGCCGCCCCCCGCCATTGGACAGATCTGCTGGTAGTGCGACGGATACGGCAGGATGGCCAGGTGGTTGTAATGCCGTACCGAAGGCGCGGCGTTGTCAATCACAATGCGGGCATCGACGGCCAGCGCACCGGATTCGTCAACGATGATCGGGTTGATGTCCATCTCGCGCAGTTGCGGCAGTTCACACACCATTTCAGACACCCGCAGCAAAATCTGCTCAAGCGCCTCAATATCGGCGGCCGGTGCACCACGCCACTGGCCCAGCGTTTCAAACACGCGTGAACGCTCAATCAGGCGGCGCGCCAAAAATTGATTCAAGGGCGGCAATTCCATGGTGCGGTCGTTGATCAGCTCGATCATGGTGCCACCAGCACCAAACGCAATCACCGGGCCAAAGGGCTGGTCGGTGACCAGACCGACGCAGACCTCACGGCCACGCTTTTGATTCGACATGTTCTGGATGGTGATGCCGTTGATGCGCGCATCGGGCTGCAGCCTGGCCACGTTTTGCATCATTTCCAGAAAAGTGTCACGCACACCCACTGCACTCATGATATTGAGCGCCACACCCTGCACATCGGATTTATGGCTGATGTCGGGCGAATCGATCTTGAGTGCCACCGGAAAGCCCAGTTGCGTGGCAATCATGATGGCTTCATTGGGGTTGCGAGCCAGAATGGTCTTGGTGACCGGAATATGAAAGGCTGCCAGCAAGGCCTTGGACTCCATCTCGGTCAGCACTTTGCGCCGCTCGGCCAGCACACTTTCGATCAACAGGCGCGCCCCTTCCACGTCGGGCAGGGACAAGTCTGACAGCGGTGGCGGCGTTTGTTGCAACAACTGCTGGTTCTGATAGAAGGAGGCCAGGTTGCCAAACGCGCCGACGGCAGCCTCGGGCGTGCGAAAGGTCGGGATCACCGCGTCAGTCAGCAGCTTGCGCGAACTGCCCACCGAGGCATCACCCATCCAGCAGGTCAGCAGCGGCTTGCTGGCCTTGCGGCTCATGGCGGCAATCGCGGTGGCAACCGCATCACCATCCATGCCGACCTTGGGCGAATAAATGGCCAGAATGCCATCAATCTGTGATGCCTTGCTGGCCGCATCGATGGCGGCGCGATAGTGCTCGGGGCCAGCCTCTTCGGACAGATCAATCAGGTCGCTCAGGGTCGCCTGTGACGGCAGCAACGGTTTGAGTTGCAGCGCCTGCTCAGGCATCAGACGTCCCAGATCAAGCTGAATTTCGGTGATCCAGTCTGCTGCCAGCACACCAGGGCCACCACCGTTGGTGACAATCGCCAGCCGTCGGCCCACCGGACGGTAACGCGATGCCAGACACTTGGCCGCTGAAAACAAGGCCACAAACGAGCGCACCCGAACCGCACCGGCCCGGCGCAAGGCCGCGTCAAACACGTCGTCGCTGCCCACAATGGTGCCTGAATGCGTCAGGGCAGCACGGTTGCCGCCGTGTTTGCGCCCGGCCTTGAGCACCACCACTGGCTTGACATTGGCGGCTGCGCGCAGGGCACTCATGAAGCGCCGCGCATTGGTAATGCCTTCGAGATACACCACAATGCTGTGGGTGCGGACATCGGAGGCCAAAAAGTCGAGCACTTGCGCCATGTCAACGGCGGTATTGGGACCAAGCGACACCACCGTCGAAAAACCAACCGCGTTTTTTCTGGACCAGTCCAGAATCGATGAAGTCAAGGCACCGGACTGCGACACCAGCGCCAGCGGGCCGGGGTTGGCCATTTCGCCCGCCACGCTGGCGTTGAGCAGCATGTGCGGCCGCTGAAAGCCCAGGCAGTTGGGCCCGAGCAGATAAATGCCATCGCGGGTGGCGATTCTGTGCAATTCAGTGGCATGTGCGGCATCGATACCACTGGAAATCACCAGGGCCGAGTGGCACTTGATGCGCCCGGCAATCTCAAGTGCTGCCGCCACTTCAGCCGCTGGCAGGGCAATGATGGCAAGGTCAGCGTGGGCGTTGGCCAGATCGGCCAGCGTGCCGCTGGCGTTCACGTCAAGAAAAACCAGTTTGCCGGCAAAGTGCTGGGCGGTAATGGCCTGGTGCAAGGCCCGCGCCTGTGAAGTTTGTGATTCAGGATCGTCAGGCTTTCCGGCAAAAATCGCAATGGAGCCGGGTGAAAAAAGCGAGCTCAAAAAATGCTTATCCATGAAACTACCTATTGACTAAAGTGCCGTTGTGTAGAGCTTAACCGTTTAGTCAGGCAAATTACCGGACTTTGTTCACTAAATTGTGCACTGCAGCATTTTTTCTGCCGCGCTATCCTCTCCCCCCATGATTCGCCGCATCGCCCACCTGGATATGGACGCGTTTTACGCCTCGGTAGAGTTGCTGCGCTACCCGCAACTCAAAGGTTTGCCGGTGGTGATTGGCGGTGGTCGGCGCCCGGCGGACGACGCATTTCTGACCATGGGTGAAACAGGGTCTTTGGCCAAAATCCCGCTTGAAGTGTTTCCCCGGCTGGTCAGTTATACCGGTCGTGGTGTCATTACAACGGCGACTTACGCGGCCCGGCAGTTCGGCATCGGCTCGGCCATGGGGCTGATGAAAGCCGCCAAACTTTGCCCGCAGGCGATCCTGCTGCCAGTGGACTTTGCCGAGTACCGGCGTTACTCGCGCGCCTTCAAAGACATCATCCTTGACATTGCGCCACTGATGGAAGACCGCGGCGTCGATGAGGTCTACATCGACTTTACCGAGGTACCGGGGGGCCAGCGCGAAGGCGGCAGGGTGCTGGCACGGCTGATTCAGAAAACCATATTTCAGCAAACCGGCCTGACCTGCTCGGTCGGTGTCGCACCCAACAAGCTGCTGGCCAAAATGGCCAGCGAGTTCAACAAACCCAACGGCATCGCGATTGTGTTTGAAGAGGATTTGCAAAGCAAAATCTGGCCGCTGGCCTGCCGCAAAATCAACGGCATTGGCCCCAAGGCGGAAGAAAAGCTGCAAGCGCTGGGCATTCGCAGCATTGGCGAACTGGCGCAAAAAGAGGTGGACTGGCTGATTGAAGCGTTTGGCCAGAAAACCGGTGCCTGGCTGTTTGATGCGTCCCATGGACTTGACCCGCGAGCGGTGGTGCTGGAAAGCGAACCAGTGTCCATCAGCCGGGAGACCACCTTTGAGCGCGACCTGCACGCGGTACACGACAAGCTCGAATTGGGTGCCATCTTTACCCAACTGTGCACCCAGGTGGCGCAAGACCTGAACGCCCGGGGCTATATCGGCAAGACCATTGGCATCAAGCTGCGCTACGACAACTTCAAAAGCGTGACGCGCGACCAGACGCTGAATTTTTACACCGACGATGCAAAAGTCATCCGCCAGACCGCCGGGCAATGCCTGAAACGCGTGCCCTTGCAACAGCGCCTGCGCTTGCTGGGCGTGCGGGTGGCTTCGCTGGCCGCCGCCGATGATCCGCCACAATATATGAAAAATCGGCCTGTAGCCCCCGCCGACAGTGCGCTGGAAGCTATTGATTTGGAAGCAGTTGAGCGGCAACTGTTTTGACGAAAGTTCAGTTGCACAGGTTCAAGCACGCAAGGCAGTGCACTTTTTCACCAAGTAACCATCCCCCGGCAAAGCCGGGGGCTTTAAGAATTGTGAGCCGCTAAAA
>DAOSLL010000120.1:0-9030 GCA_035368905.1 Rhodoferax sp. | reverse complement strand
TGGTCACCATGCGCGGCATCAACGAAGCCTCAGGCAAGATTGCCGACATCATCAGCGTGATTGACGGCATTGCCTTTCAAACCAACATCCTGGCCTTAAACGCTGCCGTGGAAGCCGCCCGCGCCGGTGAACAGGGACGTGGCTTTGCCGTGGTGGCCAGTGAAGTGCGTGCCCTGGCGGGTCGCAGCGCTGAAGCCGCCAAAGAAATCAAGACCCTGATCAACGCCAGTGTGGTGCGGGTGGCACAGGGCACCAGCCAGGTCGATCAAGCCGGCACCACCATGCAGGAAGTGGTGGCCTCCATCAAGCGTGTCACTGACATCATGGGTGAGATCAGTGCTGCCAGCAGCGAACAAAGTCTGGGTGTCAGCCAGGTTGGTGCAGCGGTGACGGAAATGGACCAGGTGACCCAGCAGAACGCGGCGCTGGTGGAGCAAATGGCAGCAGCGGCCAGCAGCCTGATGTCGCAGGCCAACCAGTTGGTCGAGACGGTGGCGGTGTTCAAGCTCCAGCCCGATGGCTTGGGTGAAATTGCTTAACCGCTCCAAAGTAGAAACGTCAATGCAAGACCGCTTATAGTTGGTCAATCAATTCTCGCCGCACGCTGACAGCGGGTATTTGCTGCAGCCCCACATTACCTCGAAATGTCCGATAGAACTGTTCACACCGGCACGCGTCGCAGCCTGGCAGAGTGGCTGCTGTGCGCGGTACTTTTGTTGAGCTGGGGCGGCTATCTCGGCTATTCGAAGCATCAGGACTATGACCAGATCGCGTTCAGCGAACAAACCCGACTCTCAAACCAGGCGCTGGTGATTGAAAAAAACCTCACCTCCCAGTTGCTTTCAGCCAACCGGGTGCTGGAGGGGTTGCTGGTCGAATTGGCCAGCGTGCCATCAAGCAAGGCAGCAGCGAGCACATTCAATGAACGGCTGAAACTGATATCTGACACGTTGCCCGGTGTCTCCCCCATCCTGATCATCAACGCCAGCGGCAAAATCGTTCATTCAAGTGTGGCGAGCCTGCTGGGGTTTGACGCGTCCGGGCGGGACTACTTTCAAACGGCGCTCAAGCGGCGCAGGCAAAACACACTTTACGTCTCGGCGCCTTTTACCAGCGCGTTGGGTTCTACCGCCATTTCCCTGGTGCGAGAAATCACCGGTGCCTAGGGCGAGTTCGGCGGTGTGGTGCTGGCCGCGCTTGACCCGATCTTTTTTGGCGTGCTGCTCGATTCAGTGCGCTTTACACCCGACACCCACATCGCTCTGGTTCACGGCGACGGCAAGCTTTTCATGAGCGTACCAGCGCTGACTGATCTGGTCGACCACGACCAGGCCCGGCCAGGCTGTTTTTTTGATCAGCACAAGAGCAGTGGCCAGGCTGTCAGTGTGTTCGTCGGCACAGCTTGCCACCCGGGGGCTGCGAAGATGATGGCCTTTCACACCGTGCAGCCATCCCAGCCCGGCATGGACAAGCCTCTGGTGGTGAGCGTTACGCGTGATATGTCAGCCATTTATGCCAACTGGCGCCGGGAAATGACGGAGATGGGCTGGATCTATGGCGGCTTGAGCCTGGTGCTCTGTTCGTGCCTGCTGTTCTACCAGCAGCGTCGCCGTGTTTTCCAGCGCCTGGCGCACGTCAATGAAAGCGCCCTGCGCGCCAGCGATGCGCGTTTGCGCTCGTTTTTTGAGGCCACGCCCGATGCCCTGCTGATCAGCGATGCCCACGGCAGCATCACCATGGCCAACCGGCAAGTCGAGTCTTTGCTGGGCTATTCGATGGCGGATCTGCTGGGCAAGTCGATTGAAGCACTGGTGCCAGTGCGTTTTCGTGACAAACATCTGACCATGCGCGACGGTTTTGTGGCGGCACCAGACACCCGGCAAATGGGTAAAGGGGTGACAGCCAGGGCGCTGCGCAAGGACGGCAGCGAATGCGACGTGGAGATCAGTCTGAGTCGGATCGAGACCGACGATGGCATCTTTTTTGCCAGCGCCCTGCGCGACATCACCGAGCGGCTCCAGGCAGACGAAAAGATCCGCGAGCTGGCTTTCTATGACCAGCTCACCGGTTTGCCTAACCGGACCTTGCTGTCAGACCGTTTGAAACAAGCCATTTCCGCCAGCAACCGCAGTGGCATTTGCAGCGCGTTGGTGTTGATTGATCTGGACTACTTCAAAACCCTCAATGACACGCTGGGCCATGACATTGGCGACTTGCAGCTCAAACAGGTGGCCACGCGCTTGAGCACCTGCGTGCGCGAGTGTGATACGGTGGCCCGCGTCGGGGGTGACGAGTTTGTGGTGATTCTGGCTGGCCTGGGCAGCAGCGAGGTCGAGGCGGCTACCGACACCAAAGCCGTGGTGGCAAAAATTCTGGCCGCACTCAATCAGCCCTACCAGTTGGGCGAGGTGTTTCACAGCAGCAGTGCCAGCATTGGCATCACGCTGTTTCAGGACCAGCGCGTCAGCATGGATGATCTGATGAAACAGGCTGATCTGGCCATGTACCGGGCCAAGGACGCAGGCCGCAACGCCATGCGCTTCTTTGATCCGAGCATGGAGGCGGTGGTGGTCAAACGTGTTGCCATGGAAAAAGACTTGCGCCATGCGCTTAACTCCAATCAGTTCATGCTGCACTACCAGGCGCAGGTGGAGGGTGCTGGCCGCGTGACCGGTGCCGAAGTACTGGTGCGCTGGCTGCATCCTGAGCGCTGCATGGTGCCGCCAAACGACTTTATTGCGCTGGCGGAAGAAACCGGCGTGATCTTGGCGCTGGGGCATTGGGTGCTGGAGACGGCCTGCAGCCAGTTGGAACAATGGGGGCAACTGCCCGGCTTGGCGCATCTCACGCTGGCGGTGAATGTCAGCGCACTGCAATTTGCCCAGGCTGATTTTGTCGAACAGGTGATGACCGTTGTGCAGCGCACTGGTGCCAACCCGCTGCACCTGAAGCTGGAGCTGACCGAAAGCCTGCTGGTGGGCAATATCTCGGACATCATCGAAAAGATGGTCCGTCTGAAAAGTCAGGGGATTGGTTTCTCACTGGATGATTTCGGCACCGGCTATTCGTCGCTGTCTTACCTGAGCCGCCTGCCGCTGGACCAGTTGAAGATTGACCGCTCTTTTGTCAGCGATGCGTTGACCAACCCGGACGATGCGGCCATTGCCAGAACCATCATCGCGTTGGCGCACAGTTTGCGCCTTGGAGTTATTGCCGAAGGTGTTGAAACCGATGCGCAGCGGGAATTTCTGGCGGGCGCGGGTTGCCACGCTTATCAGGGCTATTTCTTTGGTCGGCCGCTGCCGGTGGCGGAATTTGAGGCGTTTGTCCGCAGCCATTAGCGGGCATCAGGCCAATGGAAATCGGCCCGCCTGGCAGGCAAGGACTACACTGCCCGTTTCGCCTTGCGCTTCAAGCAAGCTCATTCGTCAACCCAGGCCACCATGTGCAGCCAATAGTGACGCCCCTCAGAGGCACTCATGGGTCCGATACGCCCCCTGTGCAAGCTGCCCCGGCCCAAGCGGTGACCCCTGACCTGTTGCAGCGGGCTCAAATCTTGGCGCAGCAGGAAGCCGCTGCAAGCTCAACTGGTGATGTCGCTGACCTGTCGCCGCAGGCGCTTCGCGAAGCGCTGCAAAACCTGCGCCTGCACCAGTTTGAGCTGGAGATGCAAAACGACGAGTTGCGCCGCACGCAGGCCGCGCTCGATACCGCAAAGGCACGTTATTTCGACTTTTACGACCTGGCCCCGGTGGGTTATGTCACTGTCAGCGACCAGGCGCTGATCCTGCAAACCAACCTCACTGCGGCAAAGCTGCTGGGCCTGCCCCGTGCCGAGCTGGTCGGCAAAGCGCTGCCCGGCTTTCTCTTGGCCCCCGATGCCGACAGCTTTTACCTGCTGTGCAAAAAGGCCCTGACCAGCGGCAATGCCCAAAGCACCGAGCTGCGCATGCGCAGGCCCGACAGCCAGCCGTTTTGGGCACAGTTGCACGCCATTGCCGCCACTGGCGACGACGGCGCAGCGGTGATCCGCCTGGTGTTGAGCGACATCACGGCACGCAAACAGCTTGAAGAGCGCCTGATCAGTAGCGAAGCCGATACCAAAGCGCTGCTGGACGGCGCATCAGATGCCATCTTCATCAACGACCCGCAGGGGCGCTTCCAGTACGTCAACCAGCGGGCCGTGCAACTGCTGGGTTACAGCCGAGGTGAATTGCTGGGCATGTGCGTCACGGACATCACCCCAGCCGAAGATTTTCAGTTGACCCGACGCATGCTTGCCCAATTGATGCTGACCGGCTCGCTGCGCTATGAACCATCGCTTTTATGCCGGGACGGCAGCACCGTACCGGCAGAGTTGACTGGCGCGCTGCTTTCAAATGGCAACGGCTTTGCTGCCTGCCGCGACATCACCGAACGTCGCCAGTTCGAACGAGCGGCCAAAGAGGCCAGCGAATACAAGTTCAGGCTGGTGGCTGACAACACCTCCGACGGCATTGTGATTTTTGGCGCAGACAGACACATCAAATATGTTTCGCCAGCCTATGTGAAGCAACTGGGCTACAGCGAGGCTGAAGAACGCAATCGCTCACCGGAGCAGATCTACGCCCTGATTCATCCAGAAGAGCGCGATGCCCTGTTTGCCCGCCTGGCGCGTGCGCTCTCGTCAAAAGAGGACGATCTGCGCTATTCCTACCGCATCCAGCATCAACTGGGGCACTACATCTGGCGCGAAGATAGCGCCAGGTTTCAGTACGACGAATCCGGCAGTTTTTCAGGAGCCTGCGTCGTCACCCGCGACATCACCTTGCGCCGCCAGGCGGAAGTTGACCTGCGCATTGCAGCAGCGGCATTCGAGACGCAGGAAGCCATGATGATCACCGATGCCAACTCGGTGATCCTGCGGGTCAACCGGGCTTTCACCCAGGTCACCGGCTACACGGCTGAAGAAGCCGTGGGTCGGACCCCGCGCTTGCTGCAATCGGGGCACCACGACAAAGACTTTTATCGCCAGTTGTGGGAAACCGTGCGCAGCACAGGCAACTGGCAAGGCGAAGTCTGGGACCGCCACAAGGACGGCCAGGTTTATCCGAAGTGGCTGGCCATTTCGTCGGTCACCGGCATCGACGGTGTTGTCAGTCATTACATTGGCTCCCACTTCGACTTGAGCGAGCGCAAGCGCGCCGAGGCTGCCATGCAGGAAATGAACCGCAACCTTAAGCGGTCGCGCCAGCAGTTGCGCCGCCTGGTGGCGCTCAATGAGACCACGCTGGAAAAGGAAAAACGCCACATTGCCCGTGAAGTGCATGACGAACTCGGCCAGGTCTTGACCGCACTGCGCATGGACCTGTCGCTGGCCATCATCCGCCATGCCAGCGAGGTGCCAGACCTGCTTGATGCACTCAAGCGCATGAAGATTCAGGTTGACCGGGCGATTTTGGGCGTGCGCAATGTCGCCACCAGTCTGCGACCGGCGGCGCTGGACCTGGGGCTGGTGCCCGCCATTGAGTGGCTCTGCCATTAATTTACCCGGCACGGTGGTGTCATGTGTGAGCTGCAGGTACCCGAAGATGCGCCGGTGCTTGATGCCAACCGTGCGGTGGTGCTGTTTCGCATCGTGCAGGAGTCGCTCAACAACATCGGCAAATACGCCCAAGCCAGCCAGGTGGTCATCAGCTTGGCGCGTCGCGGCCAGGACCTGTGGCTGGAGCTACGCGACAACGGGCAGGGCTTTGATATGGCAGCGGTGGCCCAGCGCGGCACACTGGGTTTGCTGGGCATGCGTGAGCGGGTGCTGGCCCTGGGCGGGCGGGTGGAAATAAACAGCGCACCTGGACAAGGCACGGTGATTACCGTGGTGATTGCGCTGGATGCCGATGTGACCAGGGACTTGGCATGATCCGGCTGCTGATTGCCGATGACCATGCCATCTTGCGGGCTGGATTGCGGCAGCTTTTTGCGCTGGCCCCCGATATGCAGGTAGTCTGCGAGGCCGCAAGCGGTGCCGAGGTGCTGGCGTGCCTGCGCCAGAGCCAGATTGACCTGCTGCTGCTGGACCTGAACATGCCCGGCATCAGCGGCGCGGATTTGATCGCGCGGGTCAAGGCGCACCAATGCGACCTGCCCATTCTGGTATTTAGCATGCACAACGAGCCGCTGGTGGCAACGCGCGTGCTCAAGGCCGGGGCCAGCGGCTATATCACCAAAGACTGCGAGCCCGACATTTTGCTCGCAGCGGTGCGCAAGGTGGCTGCACATGGCAACTACCTGGATCCGGGCATTGCCGAAAAAATGGCGTTTGATGCCACATCCTCGGCAGCGCGCCCGCTGCATACCCTGCTGTCGGACCGCGAGCTTGAAGTGTTTCGCCTGCTGACCAGCGGCCAAAGTGTCAATGCCATCGCCACCCAACTGGCCATCAGCAACAAAACCGTCAGCACCCACAAGACGCGGCTGCTGGAGAAGCTCAACCTCTCTGGCATGGCCGAGTTGATGCGCTACGCGATGCAGCATGACTTGCTGGGTTGAACTTGCGCGATGCCCAGCCGGAGCATTGGGAATTCTTCGAATTACTATTGATTGGATAGCTGGCAGCGCATATTCCACGGGTGCTGGAGGGCTGAATGCCTTATAACTTGAGACAACGCGGCGCAGGCCGGACAGATCACCGCCAGGACTATTGAACCTAGATTCAGTTGACCGCTTGTTTTCATCTGTAAGTTTTTATGATTGTTTACTTTTTTCGTTTCGATGGGATTCACCCATTGGGTGACAGCGCTACGCACCCGATTGAGCTGGTGCCGACCGGGTGGCCGAAGTGCTGGAGCTTGCCACCAGAGGTCAGGCGAAATGCCACGGATGCTTTATCACCCTGATGGAGGTGTTCTACCGCGTGTGGCGAGACGAGGACAAGGCGGCGGGTCAACTGGCCTACCAACAATGCCTCGCTTTGCCGATCGAGTGGCTGTCAAACACGGAAAGCTTGCTGGCAAAAGCCGCCGAATACAAAGCCATGTATCCGCTGTCCATCGCAGATGCCTGGATTGCCGCGTGTGCGTCAGAGCTAGGTGCCGTCCTGCTGCATAAGGATCCGCAATTCAAGCCCCTGCCAGTTGCACAGGAATGGCTGCCACTCAAAGTCAAGAAGACCCAAATAGGCTGAAGTCGCGCGGCGGTCAGCCGAAACATCGGGAACACTTTGATTTGCTATTGAATATATAGCTGGTAGCGCTTATTCCACGGGGGCTGGAGGGCTAAATCGTTCAAAAGTGCAGAAGCTGTTTTGGACCAGCCCGGTGAAACCCCAAAGCGCTGCATCAGGCCAGCACTAGACGTTTTCGAACGTTGCGCCCGATGGCAGCGTCAGGGCGACACTGTGCAGCACCAGACCTTCTTCAGGGTGGCCTTGCGTCAGCAACCAGTCGCTCAAATTGGCCTGACGGCGATAGACCTCGAAGGTTTTGGCGTGCGGGTCCGCCAGCGCATATTCCTGCAAGGCCTCGATGCGCCGGTAGGTCAGGAACTTGTCGCCGCGATCAAAGGTGGCTGTCGTTGGGGACAGCACTTCGATGATCAGCTTGGCGTGCTGCATCTCCAGCGATGCACGCAGGTCACGCGGATCGCAGGTGACCAGAATTTCGGGGTAAAACATGTCGCCGGTGGCTTCAACGTGAACCTTCATGTCGGCCATGAATGCCTGGCAAGGTGTGCCGGTCAAATGGTTGTCCAGCGAGCGGTCGATATTCATGGTGGCGCGGACATGCTCGCGTCGCGCGCCGCCCATGCCAAAGACCCGCAACACTTCACCGCGAAAGAACTCATGGCGTTCAGGCTGGTCGAGTTCCCAGGCAGTGAACGCTTGCGCGCTCATTTGGTGAATGGCTTGAGGTAAACCCATGGCCCAAATGATTGCACTGCAGCCGGTCGGCCAGTTTCACCTGTAGCCGCAACGGGTAGGGCAATGCTGACCCGCGCTCAGCATCGCCCTATAGCCAAATCAGCATTGCCCTATGGCGCCGGGCGGCCGGCTTGGGCACGATGGACAGATGTACCTGACCCACGCTCAATCCAATGCACCGAGGCCAACCCTGATGAACCTGACCTTGCCCACTGCAGCCCACCAAAGCCAGCCCGTGCGCCATATGGCGACACCTGAAACGCCGGTCGAGAGCCTGCTTGTGCTGCCAGCCACCGAGGACTTGCTCAAGAGCATTGGCATGCCGTCGCGGCCCAGCACCCTGGTCCAACTGCAGGACGAGATCGCCAGCGAAGACCCGGACAGTCGGCGCATTGCCGACCTGGTGGCCAGCGATGTGGCATTGACCGTTGCGGCCCTGCGGATTGTCAATTCCCCGGTTTTTGCCTTGTCGCGTCGCTGCGAAACGGTAGAGCAGGCGATCTCGATGCTGGGGCTGCAGCAGTTGAACGTCATCGTGACCGGCCTGACATTGCGCAATTTGATGCGCGGCGATGCCCGCCAGTTGCGCGAATTTTGGGACACCTCGAGCAAGCGCGCCTACGCCCTGTCCCGGCTGGCTCGGGGACTCGGGCTGGTGGAGGTGCATGTGGCGCAGTCGTTTGGCCTGTTTTGTGACATTGGCATCCCGCTGTTGCTGCAGCGCTTTGCCGACTATGAGCAAACGCTGATCATCTGTCACGGTGAGAGCGAGCGTTGTTTCACCGCACCGGAACAAGACCGCCACCATACCGATCACGCCCAGATCGGGGCCATGATGGCGCGCAGTTGGGGTTTGTCGCCCACCTTGTGTCTGGCCATTGGGCTGCACCATGACTACTCGGTGTTCGTTAACCCCAAAGTGCCGGAAACAGTGGCGCGCCTGGTGGCGATGAATTTGCTGGCTGAAGCGGCGATCCAGCGCTTTGCTGGTCAAGCCAGCAGCACCGAATGGGGCAAAGGCGGCGACCATGCCAGCGGTGCCCTGGTGCTCAACGGGCAGGACACCGAAGACTGGATCGAGCGCCTGTTTGATGACTTTGCCAAAGGGCTTGGCTGATTTCGCCGAGTGGCAG
>DAOSLL010000119.1:0-9041 GCA_035368905.1 Rhodoferax sp. | reverse complement strand
CCAGTCAAGCCAGCCCCAGTCAGGCCAGTCAGGCCAGTGCCAGTGCCAGTGCCAATGCCAGTCAGGCTAGCGCCAGTCAGGCCAGCGCCAGTTATGCCAGCGCCAGTTATGCCAGTCAAGCCAGTCAGGCCAGTCAAGCCAGTCAGGCCAGTCAGGCCAGTCATGCTAGCGCCAGTCAGGCCAGTGCCAGTCAGGTCAGCGCCAGTCAAGCCAGTCAAGCCAGTCAAGCCAGTCAAGCCAGCCATGACCTGACCAGCCTGGTGATTGCGCTGCTCAAAAGCGTGCTTTATCGCGATGACGATGCGGCTTTGTGGGAGGCATTGCTGAATCTGCAAGCCCGCGTGCGCGACTATGTGGCGGTGCTGGCGCTCGATCTGGTGCTCGACGAGGCCGAGGGCTATGCTTTTTTGCGCGCCCGGCCCCAGTCTGATGATGACGACGCGCCCAAATTGCCGCGTCTGGTGCCACGGCGGCCCTTGAGTTTTCAGCTCAGCTTGCTGCTGGCGCTGCTGCGCAAAAAGCTGGCCGAGTTTGATGCCAGCGGCGGCGACACCCGTCTGATCTTGTCGCGTGAGGCGGTTGCCGAATTGGTGCGGGTGTTCATGCCTGCTGGCAGCAACGAGTCGCGCCTGATGGACTTGGTGGAGACTCAGCTCAACAAGATCGTCGAACTCGGCTTTCTGCGCAAACTCAAGAGCAGCGGCAACCTGGCGCAGTCGCCCAGCTATGAGGTGCGGCGGATTTTGAAGGCTTTTGTGGACGCGCAATGGCTGGGCGAGTTCGATGAGCGGCTGGCCAGTTATCAGGCCCATCTGGGCAGTTCAACAGCATCCGGGGATGAATAAGCCCTTGGGCTAGACCTTGGCTGGGCGGCAACAGCGTTAGCATCCTGCGTATCGCTCAGGTGGCCATCCCGACCTCAAATCGCAATTTCTGCACAGGCGGGAATCCGGCGCTCATGGACTGCCACCGGCGCGGCAATGACAAAGATACAACCCAGTGACCAAGCCCATCAAAATGTCCGACCAGTCCGACCAGTCCGACCAGTCCGTTCAGTCCGTTCAGTCCGTTCAGTCCGACATGCCCGGACTCGATTTCACCGGCACCTTGCCGCTGGCCGGTTTTCGCCTGATGCGCCTCGAAGTCTTCAATTGGGGCACCTTTGACAAGCGGGTCTGGTCGCTGGAGCTGGGCGGCAAAAACGCGCTGCTCACCGGCGACATCGGTTCGGGCAAATCGACCCTGGTCGATGCCATCACCACGCTGCTGGTGCCGTCGCAACGCATTGGCTACAACAAGGCGGCCGGGGCTGACGCGCGGGAGCGCTCGCTGCGCTCCTATGTGCTGGGGCATTACAAATCCGAGCGCAACGAGGCCAGTGGCAATGCCAAACCGGTGGCGCTACGTGATGCGCGGCACTATTCGGTGATTCTGGGGCTGTTTCACAACGCCGGGTTCGACAAAACCGTGACGCTGGCGCAGGTGTTCTGGAGCCGCGATGCGACTGGCCAGCCCGAGCGTTTTTATGCGGTGGCAGAAAACGCCTTGTCCATCACCGCCGACTTCAGCCACTTTGGCAGCGCCATCGAGCCTTTGAAAAAGCGCCTGCGCAAAACCGGTGCCACCCTGTTTGACACTTTTCCACCCTACGGCGCGTTGTTTCGCCGCCTGTTTGGTGGCCTGGGGGAACAGGCATTGGAATTGTTTTTGCAGACTGTGTCGATGAAATCGGTGGGCAACCTGACCGACTTTGTGCGCCACCACATGCTCGAACCATTTGACGTGGGCCCGCGCATCGCCGGTTTGATCGCCCATTTTGACGACCTCAGCCGCGCCCATGCGGCCGTGCTCAAGGCCAAAAGCCAGCTTGAAGTGCTGACGCCGCTGGTGGCAGATTGCGACAAACACGCCGAACTGCTGGCCGCCACCGATGGCTTGCGCGCCTGTCGCGAGGCCTTGCGAGGCCACTTTTGCCGCATCAAACTGACGCTGCTGGCGCAACTGCTGCAGGTGTTGACGGAAGATCTTGCACGCGATACCGCCAAGGTCAACAAGCTCGCAGAGCAGCGCGACAGCCAGCGCGCCCAGGAGCGCGAGCTGCGCCTGACCCTGGCTGAAAGCGGCGGCGACCGGCTGGCCCGCATCGAGGCCGATATCGGGCAACGTCAGCTTGAGATCCGTCGCCGTCAGGCCAATGCCAGCCGCTATGACGAACTGCGCCGCCAGTTGGGCCTGCTGCAGGTGGCCAGCACTGAGGACCTGGTGGCACAACAGCAAAGCTGTCTGCAAATGCAGGCGGTTGAGACCGGGCGCGCCGACCAGATTCAAGACGACCTGACCGAAAAGGGCGTGGAACTCAGGCAGGCTCGCAGCGAGCATGACATCCTGATGGGCGAGATCACCAGCCTGAAAGGGCGGCGCAGCAACATCGACGCGCAGCAAATCAACATGCGCGCCGAACTGTGTGCAGCATTGGGGCTTGATGCCGACAGCATGCCGTTTGTCGGCGAGCTGATCGAGGTGCGCGATGACCAGCGCGACTGGGAAGGTGCCATTGAGCGCCTGCTGCATAACTTTGGCCTGTCGCTGCTGGTGCCCGATGCGCATTACGCCCGGGTGGCGCAGTGGGTGGACCAAACCCGGCTCAAGGGGCGGTTGGTGTATTTTCGGGTGCGCCTGAGCCTGCGCGCTGAAGTGCCTTCCCTGCACCCGGACAGCCTGGTGCGCAAGGTGTCGGTCAAACCTGATTCGCCGTTTTATGCCTGGCTCGACCGCGAGCTGTGCCACCGTTTTGATGTGGCCTGCTGCGCCACGCAGGAGCAGTTCAGGCGTGAGACCCGGGCCATCACCCGCGCCGGCCAGATCAAGGCAGCCGGTGAGCGCCATGAAAAGGATGACCGGCACCGGCTTGATGACCGCAGCCGTTATGTGCTGGGCTGGAGCAATGCCGCCAAGCTGGCGGCACTGGAGGCCAAGCGCCGGCTGCTGGAGGCGCGCCTGGCGCAGATTGGCCGACACATCGCCGATGGGCAGCGTGAGCAGTCGGGCATCACCGAGCGGCTGGCCAGCCTGGCCAAGCTGGTGGAATACCGCGATTACCGCGAACTCGACTGGGGCCTGCTGGCGCGTGAAGTGGCCGCGCTTGACGATGAACGCCGACAACTGGAGTCGGCATCGGATGTGCTGCAAACGTTGACGCAGCGCCTGAAGTCACTGGAAGCGGCGCAGTTGGGGACCGAGAGACAACTGTCCGAGCAGCGTGACAAGCGCGCCAGGCTTGAGCAGCGAATGGCTGACACCCAGGCGCGGCAAAAGCAGACGCTGGAGCTGCTGCAAGCGGCCCAAGGCCCACTGGCAGGCGTTAACCAGGCGCAGGGGAAAGCAACGGTTGCCGCCCCCGAACCGGCTGCCGCAGCAAAGAGCGCCCAGAGCGGCGGGGAAGATCTGCTGTCGCAAGCCATTGCCCGGCACTTGGCCGAGCTGCAAACACGCATTCTGGGCACCAGGGCGATCACGCTGGAGTCGTGTGACAGCCGTGAGCACGACATGCGCGACTGGTTGCAAAAAACCATTGATGCCGATGACATCAAGGCAAAACGCCTGGTGGAAAAAATCATCGATGCGATGCGCAGCTTTCGTCACCGGTTCCCTTTGGCGACCCAGGAAATGGATGTGTCAGTGGCGGCTGCCGGTGAATTTCGGGCGTTGCTCAAACAACTCTCAAGCGATGACCTGCCGCGCTTTGAGGCCAAGTTCAAGGAACTGCTCAATCAGAACACCATCAACCAGGTGGCTCAGTTCAGCGCCCAGCTCAACAAAGAGCGTGAAACCATCAAGGACCGGATCAGCCGCATCAACCAGTCGCTGACACAAATTGACTACAACCCGGGTCGTTTTATCGTGCTTGAAGCCCAGGTGACGACCGACCCGGAAGTGCGTGACTTTCAGACCGGCCTGCGCCATTGTCTGGACGGGGCCGTATCCGGTGTCGCCCAGGGTGAAGATGAGCAGTATTCCGAAACCAAGTTTTTGCAGGTGAAAGCCATCATTGAACGTCTGCGTGGCCGCGAAGGGCAGGGCGAGCAGGACCGGCGCTGGACGCAAAAAGTGACCGATGTGCGCAACTGGTTTGTTTTTGCAGCCAGTGAGCGCTGGCGCGAAGATGGCCGCGAGCATGAGCATTATTCCGACTCAGGCGGCAAGTCTGGTGGGCAAAAGGAAAAGCTGGCATACACCATTCTGGCAGCCAGTCTGGCCTATCAGTTTGGTCTGGTGTGGGGCGAGGCACGCTCACGTGCTTTCCGTTTTGTCGTGATTGACGAGGCTTTTGGCCGAGGCTCTGACGAGTCGGCGCAATATGGGTTGAAATTGTTTGAGCGGCTCAACCTGCAACTGCTGATTGTTACCCCGCTGCAAAAAATCCACATCATCGAGCCCTTTGTGTCGAACGTCGGTTTTGTCCACAACCAAGAGGGCCGCGACTCGAAGCTGCGCAACCTCAGCATCGAGGCGTACCGGGCTCAAAAAGACCAGATGGACAGCGCTGCCGATGCGACCTGACCCGGATTCGGCGCAAATCATGAAGTGGACCACCTCAGCCGACCTGCGCGCCCAGGTGCTCAAGCTGTGGGACAAGGGTGACCTGTTGCGAGCGCTGGTGTCGGCGCAACCGCTGCCGCCGCTGCGCCTGCGCCTGAGTGGCCCGGTCTCGTCCGACCTGAGCGAGCGTTTTGACAGCGTGCGCACCTGGCTTGATGCGCTACGCGGCACGCCACGGGTGCGCATCGTCTGGCGCGAATTCAGGCACCGCGTGCTCGGCCAAAGCGCGCTGCCGCATGAGATTTGGCTCGACACGCAAGACGATGCGCTGGCCTTGGCTGGGAAGCAAAAAGAGGCGCATCGGTTCACCGAGCTGCTGCAGCGCAGCCAGGCACATGACCCGGCATTGTTTGCGGCGCTCACCCCCTGGCTGGCCAAGCGTCCCTTGAGCGCCCTGGCGCTGGCCGATGTCTGGCCGCGCTTGCTGGCCGTGGTGAGCTGGCTGCAGCGCCATCCGCGCCCAGGCATCTACCTGCGCTTGGTCGATTTGCCCGGCATCGACAGCAAGTTCATTGAGGCCCACCGGGGTGTTCTGAGCGAATTGCTGGACCTGGCTTTGCCGACTTCGGCAGTTGACCAGGATGCCAGCGGCATCAACCAGTTTTGTCGCCGCTACGGTTTCAGGGACAAGCCGCTGCGCTTGCGCCTTCGCTTGCTTGACGCCAGTCTGGCATTGTTGGGCAGCGGTTTTGACCAGGACATCACGCTGACCCAGCGGGACTTTGAGGCGCTGGCACCGCCGGTGCAGCGGGTGTTTATCACCGAAAACGAAGTCAACTTTCTGGCTTTTCCGCCGATGTCAGCCAGCCTGGTGATTTTTGGCGCGGGTTACGGTTTTGACGCGCTGACTGGTGCCGCATGGCTGAAGCGCTGCCAACTGTTTTACTGGGGCGACATCGACACCCACGGTTTTGCCATTCTGGACCAGTTGCGCGCCCATTTTCCACAGGCGCAGTCGCTGCTGATGGACCAGGCCACCTTGCTGGCGCACGCCGGGCAGTGGGGCAGCGAGCCGCAACCCCTGCTGCGCGATTTGCCGCGCCTGAGCGCAGATGAGGCCGCTGTGTTCAACGACCTGCGCACCAACCGGTTAAGGCCAAACCTGCGGCTGGAGCAAGAACGTATCGGTTTTGGCGCACTGCAAAGCGCCTTGGCATCCATTGAGCCGCCACGGCAGGTGCGCATGAATCTTGCTATCCCCTTGTCCTGTGCTTTGACCGCGAGCACGGACGTGGCATTGAGCCAGGCCCCCTGATGCCGCCACTTGGTACCGATGGTCTGCCTGCAACGCCGCCCGCCTACCTGATTGAGCGCTGGTTCGTTGAGGTAACATGAATATCGGCCAGCGGCAGAGACATTACGGTTGGCAGGCCAAGGCATGGCAGGGATGAATAATAAAACTTTGGAGTGTCTGGATGAAAAAAATTCAACTGCAATATGTCGTCAATGAAACAACAAGCAAGAACGGGCTTTTCCAGCAGGAATTGAATTTCTTTTTACTGGTCGAAAATCTTGCCTACGAGAAAAAGATAGATATTGTCTGGGCTGGTGAAGATGAGGTATGGCAAACTTTGCCTGCGGTCTACCACAGCTCGCCTGGTTTGGACAAGGAATACTGGCAAGCCAGGACTGCACTCATTTCGGATGAGATCGGAAAATTACCTGGAAACATTCAGTTTGCCTTATCTTATGGGGTTCTGGGGGAAGAATATTGGGATAATAACGACAGCCTGAACTACCACAGCCCGGCAAAATGCGGCATTCAGATGGCGAATCATCATCAGGTGCTGAATATCGGCTTCTCCACGCAACTGGAAGATGGGCAGAAAATCATTCCGCTGACGATTGCCGTGGATCAGGCGCTGCAGGCCCAGAAGGTAACCATACACTGGACCACAGATGACTGGCGGCATTCCAATATCACCCGTTGCCACCTCCCAAAAGGCAATACCTTGGACCCCGATGGGAACGACGATAAGGATCGCGTACAAGTCTGGAAAGGATTGCTCATTGTTGGGCATGCCTTTAGATTGCAATACTGCATCCGCTGTGAATCTGCAGATCAGTCGTTATGGGACAACAATTTTGGCCACAATTATTGGGCGAGCCGCAAGCCCCTCAAAGTGCTGATTCTCAATCTCCATTGCTATCAGGAGAAAAATCAGGATTTCAAATTTTCTCAAATAGCCAGGGCAATTGACGATCTGGATATTGATATTGTCTGCCTGCAGGAGGTGGCGGAGCGCTGGAACGATGGCGAAGGCGACTGGAAGTCGAATTCTGCCCGCATCATCAATGAGCGCCTTGACTCACCCTATCATCTTCATACTGACTGGTCACACCTGGGTTTCGATCAGTTCCGCGAGGGGGTTGCCGTGCTGAGCAGATACCCATTGGAAAAGCGCGATTCCAGATACGTCTCGAACAGTGAGGACCCGTTCAACATCCACGCCAGAAAAGTCGTCATGGTGCAGATTGCCGTGCCCTATATTGGATTGCTGAACTTTTTTTCATGTCATTTGAGCTGGTGGGAGGATGGCTTCGAGGAGCAGTTTGAAAATCTGCGAGAATGGGCCGCCTCCAAACATACATGGCATGTCAAAGGTACCTTGTTGTGCGGTGATTTTAATATCCGGGCAGGGTCCAGAGGGTATGAACTGGTGGTTGACTCGAACCGATATACGGATCAATTCCTGGCAGTCAGCTCGCCCCAAGTCTATAAAAAAATCTTTGACGACAAGCGGCCTCATTGGCAAAGATATTTAAACGATGATCATCGCATTGACTATATTTTCCTGAAGAAACCAAGTGACTTGAAAGTAACTTCGGGCAGGGTTCTGTTTACCGCGCAGGATTATGGCACAGTGTCGGATCACAGCGGTTATTTGATGACGTTCGAGCCAAAGTGAGCTCTATTAAAAACAATATTTGGAAAACACGAGAGGTGATTTATGCAGTTTGCAGAACAGTATGCCACACCGCGCCATGGAATTCTGCGTAGTTTCTTTCCCAGGGTCAACGACTTTAACGATCTTTTTTATTTGCGTTGGGGAAAAATAGATTTTGATGTCAATTTCGGCGTTCAGGTCAATATCAAGGTTGTGCTCAAGGTTTATCGCGACAACAATATATGCGAAACCTTTGTTGTTGATACCGAAGCATTTGATGTGCAATGGAACCATCACAAACGTTGCACCAGGGACTTTTATATTCATCCCACTTCGACGCAACTAGGCCAGGCCAGTTGCGTCAAGTTTTCCTTTATCGTGCATCTCGATGAACAATCGATTGCGTCCCAGCATGAGTACATTTTCATGGACGCACAGCAATTGCAGGACAAAAATCACCAGTCGCGCAATATCAGTACCGAATGGGCCACGCCAAACAGTTATCGCGCCTATCAACTCAATGCCTGGGAATTGCAGTCTGATGTTGATTGGTACAACCACCATTTTGAGTCGCTCAACCTGGTGCCCAAATTTACCAAGGGGCAGCACAACAACCCCTACCATCCGAAGCGCTTCATTCACGATCACATTGACAAGGTGATCGCCAGCAAGTGGCAGAACCCTGACCGGCTTTGCACCATCAAGGTCAGCGTGGACTGTATTGACGACCACGACTTCATCAACCATCTGATTCACGCCAGCCAGCAAAATGTGCTGGTGCAATGCATTGTGGACTGGCGCAAGATGACGCTGACCAACAGCATCAACTACGCCAACCTGAAGCGCGCTCATGTGGAGTTGATCGGGGTGGTCTGCACGCCCAGGCATCATCTGATCGAGGTGGACCCGGACATGCATACCAAGTTCGTCATCTTCAATGATGAGGACTGCATCCTGGGCTCGTTCAACATTACCTTTGACCGCTGGTGGGCGAACTGGGAATCCGGCATGACGTTCCATTCCAAGGGGGTCTGTCGGCTGCTCGACAACGTCTTTCAAAGCCAGCGCGGCGGTGTCATCCAGCGCTATGACATTGAGCCACTGAGTCAATTCAACCTGCTTTATACCTTTGGCCGCCACTTCTTGCGCAACGGCAAGCATTACCGGCCGCACCACGCCATTCTGGCCGAAATTCACCGTGCCCGGCATTCGATCAAGCTGTCGCTGTTCCTGATGGGGGACATGCTGGGTGAACATCACGACAGCGTGGTTGATGCCCTGATTCAGGCCAAGGACCGGGGTGTCAATGTTCATATCCTGTTCAATGGTCACCTGGCGCGGCAGGGGCGCATTGGCATCGAACGTACCATGACCGAGGAACTCAATCGCCCGCTGCTGCCGGCCGTGCAACGGCTCAAGTCGGCCGGTATTCGGGTCGGTCTGCTGTACGGGCAGATCGATCAGCCGGTGCCGTATTCGCCGCTGCACTCCAAATACTGCGTGATTGACGAAACCACTGTGCTTGACGGCAGCTTCAACTGGTACAACACCTCG
>DAOSLL010000118.1:0-9084 GCA_035368905.1 Rhodoferax sp. | reverse complement strand
CAAAGTTCGGCAGGTTGACCCCAGCGACCCCTATGACGTGGTTTTTCTCGATTGGAAGATGCCCGAACTCGATGGCTTTGATGTGGCCCGGCGGGTGCGCGACGACCCGCAACTGCAGCACCAGCCCAAGCTGGTGCTGGTGACCGCCTATGGCCGTGCCGGTCTTGAGGGCGAGCTTGCCCAGTCTATGATGGACGCGATACTGGCCAAACCCATCACCCCCTCGACGTTGCATGACACACTGCTGGAGCTCCATACCGGCCACACGCGCCAGCATCGTCTGCCCCCGCCGCCACTGCCCTCGCTGCAGGGCTATCGCTTGCTGCTGGTCGAAGACAACGACATCAACCAGCAGATCGCCGTCGAGATCCTTGAATCGGCAGGTGCCGAGGTGGCAATCGCCCGCAATGGCCTTGAAGCAGTGCATCAGGTGCTGCATCGGCACAAGTCTTTTGATCTGGTGCTGATGGACTTGCAAATGCCCGAGATGGACGGTTACCAGGCCACGGCCCAGATTCGCGCTCACACGGCATATGATGCCCTGCCCATCATCGCCATGACCGCCCACGCGATGGAAGAAGAGCGCCAGCGTTGCATGGCCAGCGGCATGAACGATCATGTGTCCAAGCCAATTGATCCGCAAACCCTGTTTGCCACCTTACTGCGCTGGTTGCCCACCACGCCGCCCCGCAGGCCAGCCCCGATCAAGCCCGAGCAGCAAGGGCACATCGGGAACACAATCCTGGCAGACACCGACCTTCCCCCCATTGCAGGCATTGACCTGGCAGACGGTCTGCAGCGCCTGAGCGGCAACCGCGTGCTGTATCACCGCCTGCTGTGCCAGTTTGCCCAGACCCGCCACGGTATGGGTGATGAAATGGCAGATGCCCTGGCGCAGGACAGGCGTGAAGTGGCAGCCTTGGTGGCGCACAGCCTCAAGGGTCTGGCTGCCAACCTGGGTGCGGGCCGACTGGCAGCCGACGCGGCTGCGGTCGATGTCGCACTCAGGGCGGGTCAGAGCGCAGCGCAAATCGAACCACTGTTGAGCGCACTGCGCCAGCACCTGGCCGACACAACGCTGGCCATTCAGGCCACGCTGCAATGCCTGCCGGTCGCGCCAGCGCAAGCTGACCACGACAACCCGGCGGCGACACCAAGCTTGCTTGCCGAGTTGGCCGAACTTGTTGCCGATGCCGACAGCAGTGCCCAGGAATTGCTGCAGAACCACAGCGACGAATTCGCTGGGGTGTTGAATGAATCGGAGCTGGCCCAGCTCCAGCAGTTGGTGGACCGATTTGATTTTGTCCGTGCCAAAGCGCTGTTAGGCACAATCATGGATCGATTGGGCTTAACCAGGGAACATGCGTATGGACAACATTGGCAAGAAAAAGACTGTGCTGGTGGTTGACGATGTGCCTGAAAACATCGCCATTGCCAACAGCGTGCTCAAGGACAGCTATAAGGTTCAAACAGCACTCGACGGCGCCAGCGCGCTCGACCTGGTGCTGGGCGCACGGCGGCGGCCCGACCTCATCTTGCTCGACATCCAGATGCCCGGCATGGATGGTTTCGAGGTCTGCCGGCGCCTCAAGACTGACCCGAAAAGTCGCAGCATTCCGGTCATCTTCCTGACCTCGCTAGCCGACCAGATGGACGAGGCGCGCGGCTTCGTCGTCGGTGCCGTCGATTACATCCACAAACCCTTCAGCCCGGCCATCGTCAAGGCCCGGGTTGCCACCCATCTGAGCCTGAAAGAGGCGCACGACCAACTGGAAAACCAGAACCAGTTGCTGGAAGAAAAGGTCAAGGACCGCACTGCCGAGATCGCGCTGGTGCAGGGCGTGACCATCGGTGCCATGGCGGCGCTGGCCGAAGCCCGCGACAACGAAACCGGCAACCACATCAACCGCACACAGCGTTACATCGAACGGCTGGCCTGGGGTTTGCGAAGCCACACCCGTTTTGTCAAAGTGCTGACACCGCAGGTGATCGAATCGCTGTATCGCTCGGCCCCTCTGCACGATATCGGCAAGGTCGGTGTGCCCGACCGCATTCTGCTCAAACCCGGCAGCCTCGATGCCGAGGAATTCGAGATCATGAAAACCCATGCCTCGATCGGTGCCGTAGCCATCGCCCGGGCAGATCGAGAAATGGGCTCCACCGGCAACAGTTTCCTGCGCTATGCGCACGAAATCGCGCTGCACCACCATGAGAAGTGGGATGGCAGCGGCTACCCGCACGGCCTGATTGGCGAAGCGATTCCGGTGTCGGCACGCCTGATGGCGCTGGCCGATGTGTATGACGCGTTGATCTCCAAGCGGGTGTACAAGCCGGCTTATTCGCACGACAAGGCCGTGACCATCATCATGAAGGGGCGCGGCCAACATTTTGACCCCGACATCGTTGATCGGTTTGCTGGCATCCAGGACGAGTTCCAGAAGGTCGCACACAGCTTTCGGGACGAAGGTGACGCAGAGCCCCAGCCCGGGCCTGTGGCAGGCTGAGCAGGTGGCGCGAGCGCAGACGGACAAAGCCATCGAAAAAACGATGATCAGAGAAAGTGCCCTCGCAGCGATGCATGGGGCTTGTGTTGACCGCAAGCGGCAGCTTGCATGCCTTGTTTTGGCAACAGTCTTGTCATGAATCCTTCACGTCATTGCCCGAAACTCAGCAATTGGTACTTCACCACCTGCAATCGACTCATGAGACCCCTATGCCCCAAGACGCTGAAATCACATTTGGCGCCCCTGTCGCCTCGTCCGAGGACAACTCGGGTGATGAGTATGAGTCGGTCGGCGACCACCATCGCGCTGCCGCCCGGCACTTTGACGCTGCCGCACGTCACCACCTGGCAGCCGCCGATGCCGAAGAGGAGGGCAACTCCGACACCGCTGATCGTCACGCTTACCTGGCCTACCGTCAACGCCTCAATGGCGTGCAATACGCTGAAACTGCGCTGATGGACAGTGAGCGCGTGGCAGATGTGATTGAGAGCAACCTCTGAAGTCCGTACTGCATCTTGTCCTGTTGGCGCTGTCGTTGGCTCTGACGGCTTGTTCACCACGGCAACTCATCCTTCAGGAAGCTGCCAGCGCACTGGCAACCCAAGGCAATGCGCCGGAAGACGACCTTGTGCTGGCGCGCGAGGCCAGCGCTTTTTATCTCAAACTTTCGGAAGCGGTGCTGCGCGAAACACCGGGCAACTTGCCCCTGGCGGCAGCGGTGGCCGCTGGGTTTACCCAGTATGCCTATGCTTTTGTGCAGTTGGAAGCCGAGCGTACCGAAGCCAAAGATGCGAATGCGGCGCAACGACTGCGCGAACGCGCCGCCCGCCTGTACCTGCGGGGTCATCGGCATGCGATGACCGCACTCGAAAATCGTCACCCAGGCTTTGCCAAGGCACTGGCTAATTTGGCCCAAATCGATGGCCTGCACCTATCACCCGAAGAGGTCGATCTGGCGTACTGGGCGGCGGCCTCCTGGGGTGGTTTGATCGCCTTGTCCAAAGACCAACCCAACAGCGTGGCCGACTTGCCGCTGGCGATTCGACTGGCGCGTCTGGCCTACCAGACAGCACCAGAGCATGGCCAAGGTGCGCTGGCTACCCTGATGGGCAGTTTCGAGGCCGCTCGCCCTGGCGGCTCCCGGCAGCAGGCTGCACGGTATTTCGATGTAGCCATCACCCTGGGTGCTGGCAAAAGTGCGGGCGCATTCGTGGCCAAAGCTGAAAGCATCGCCTTGCCGGCAGGGGACCGGCCCGCGTTCGATGCCTTGCTGCGGCAAGCGCTGACGGCCAGCGCATCGCGCGCTGATTTGCAAAGCGCCGTGATGCGCGAGAGAGCGCTTTGGTTGCTCGCCACAGCAGATGACCTTTTTTAGCATTCACCATGACTTATTTTCCGACCTTGAGAAGACAAATTCTGTCCATCTGCCTGGCAGCCCTGGCAGCAACCAGTGTTCCTGCAGCGCACGCGGCCACCCAGCAATTGCGCATTGGCACCCTGGCACCGAAAAACTCGCTCTACCATCGGCAATTGCAAGCGGTGGGTGAGGCCTGGCGCAGCGCCCAGGGTGGCGATGCCAAATACCTGATTTATCCCGATGGCAGCCAGGGCGGTGAGGCCGAGCTGGCGCGGCGCATGCGCATTGGCCAATTGCAAGGCGCACTGATTTCGGTGGTCGGCCTGCGCGAGATCGAGCCCGCGATCACGGCATTGCAAAGCCTGCCGCTACTGTTCAAGAATTGGGATGAAGTGGACTATGTGCGCGAGAAAATGCGTGCCACCATGGAAAGGAAGTTTTTTGACAAGGGCTTTGTGGTGCTGGCCTGGGGTGACTCCGGCTGGGTGCGGTTTTTCTCCAAAGAGCCGGCTTTCAAGCCGACTGATTACCTGAAGATGAAATTTTTTGCCTGGGGTGCCGAGTCCGAGCAGCAAGAGATCATGAAAAGCCTGGGCTACACCCCTGTGCCACTGGAAACCAGCGACATCTTGCCGGCCATTCAGACCGGCATGATCTCGGTGGTGCCGTCCACGCCTTACTTTGCACTGGCCAGCCAGATCTACAACACCGCCCCCAACATGCTGGAAATCAACTGGGCTCCGATCGTCGGTGCCCTGGTGATCACCAAAAAAGCCTGGGACGACATGAGCCCCAGTGCACAACAGGTGGTGCGCAACGCCGGCGAAAAGGCCGGACTGGCGATGCGCACCCAAGCCCGCCTGGAGGTCGATGAGGCAGTGGCCGCCATGAAGCAGCGTGGTCTGGTGGTGAACAAACCCAACCCCGAGCAGATGAAGGAGTGGAGTGCCCTGGCCGACAAGCTCTACCCGCGCATTCGCGGCCACATGGTGCCCGCCGACACCTTTGACGAGGTGTTCATGCACCTCAAAGCCTTTCGGGCCACCCCGGGCCGCTAGGAGACTGCCGGACTTATGGCGAGAATCGACTCCGGCGAGGCTGGTTTGTGGCGGATTTGTGGGCCCATAGCCCGGCTATGGGTCAAAAAGCCGGTGAAAAATGGACCGCTGCACTCGGTTCGCAGTCCATGATCCATAAGCCCGTCAGGCTCCCAGCGGCCCTGAGCCGGTCCTGCTGCAAAGGTCTTCAGCGCTTTGACGAGGCGCTGGCCTCAATGGCTTTGGCGCTGATGATGCTGATTCCGCTGCTTGAGATCATGCTGCGTCCAGTCATGGGCCGGGGTGTGGAAAACGCCGCTGTGCTGGTGCAGCACCTGGGTTTGGTGCTTGCCATGCTGGGTGCACTGGCCGCCGAGCGCCACGGCCACCTGAGCAGCTTGGGCAATGGTCTGGCCAGTTGGGGCGGGGAGCGGCTACAAGTTGGTGTCAAGGCTTTTGCCCAGGGCAGCGCGGCACTGGTCTGCGGCGTGATGGCGCTGGCGAGCTGGCATCTGGTTGCTGTCGAAATAGATGCCGCTCAAAACCTGGCCTACGGCATGCCCACATGGTGGATACAACTGCTGATGCCGCTGGGCTTTGGCTTGCTGGGGTTCAAGCTGGGTGCGCGCTGCGCTGACCGTGTCGGAATCAAGTTACTGGCTGCGTTGGTGCTGCCAGCGGCAGGTTTTTGGCTGGGCAACATCTATGACGGCAGCCCGCTGCCCTTGTGGCCGATGCTGTTGATATTGGTAGCAGCCTTGCTCGGCGGTGCGCCGATCTTTGCGGTGCTTGGGGGCCTGGCACTGGCGCTGTTTTGGCAACAGGGTCAACCGCTGGCCTCGGTTGCGCTGTCGCACTACCAGATCACCGTCAACGCATCGCTGCCGGCCTTGCCCTTGTTCACGCTGGCGGGGCTGGTTTTTGCCCGCACTGGTGCGGCAGCGCGGCTGGGGGCTTTGTTCGTGGCCCTGTTTGGTGGCGGCATGAGCGGCACGGTGGTGGCTACAGCGGTGCTGTGTTCGTTTTTTACTGCGTTTACCGGCGGCAGTGGTGTGACCATTCTGGCTTTGGGCGGTCTGCTGCTGCCGCTGCTTCGCAACGTCGGCCTGCCGGAGCAGCGCGGCATCAGTCTGGTCACCAGTGCCAGCGCCCTGGGAGTACTGCTGGCACCCTCGGTGCCGCTGATCATGTACGCCATCATGGCCAGGGTGCCAATCAACACGCTGTTTCTGGCCGGGGTGATTCCGGCCTTTGTGATGGTGGGTGTTTTGCTGCTGTTGGGTGGCTATCTCCAGCGTGCCGGTCTGATGCCAGCGGCGGTGATACCGGCCAACACCAAGGTCAGCAGTCACTTTGGCTCCGGCATCGGCGCGACTCTTTGGGCTGCCAAGTGGGAGCTTCTGGCCCCGGTGATGGCGATTGGCTCACTTGTCAGCGGCCTGGCGACACCGACCGAGAGTGCTGCACTCACAGCGGCCTATGCCATTGCCACCCAGGCGCTGGCGCACCGCGAGCTAGGCTGGCGGGTGCTTGGCAACGCATTTAGCGACTGCACGCAGATTATTGGCGGTGTGATGCTGATCCTGGGCATGGCGCTGGGGCTGACCAACTATCTGGTTGACAGCGGCTTGCCCAATGATGCCATCGACTGGGTGCAAGGCATGATCCCCAACAAGTATCTGTTTTTGCTGGCGCTCAATGTATTTTTGCTGGCTGCCGGGGCCTTGATGGAAATCTACGCCGCCATCGTATTTTTGGTGCCGCTGTTGCTGCCGGTGGCGCTGAGCTACGGCATAGACCCGGTGCACTTTGGCATCATCTTTTTGGCCAATATGGAGATGGGTTTTTTGGCCCCGCCAGCGGGCATGAACCTCTACTTTGCCTCGGCCATGTTTGACAAACCCATTCACTATGTGGCGCGCGCGGTGCTGCCGGCGGTGCTGGCCATGTTTTTGGGTACGCTGGCGATATCATGGATTCCGGTGCTGTCCACCGGCTTGCCGCGTTTGCTGACCGGGCCATGAATATCTGCAAGCAAGCACCTTGATTTGCTATTTTTAGTATAGCTAGTTACGCTTTATCCACGAGGGCTGAAGGCATAAAACGCATATAAATTCAGATCGAATTGGCGGTCGCCTGATTTGACGTGGTTCAGGGTTAAAGTCACGCAGTCAATCAGTTCATGGGTTTCACTTGATCGGAGTCAACAGCTATGGAAGTCAGGCGGGTATTGGGGCCGGCGCTTGCCGCAATTCTGGCGATTGGCATTGGCGCGGCCATTTATGTGTCGTATGGTCGCCAATCGACAGAGCAGGCAGCCAAAGACGCAGCGGCAGCAATGGTTGATGTCAAAGGCATGATTGGCTCCGAAAAAGAGTCCTTCTTTGCTGACCCAAAGGTGATTGAGCGGCTGGCCGCCAAGGGGCTGCGCGTCAGAGTGGAAAAAGTGGGTTCTCGCGAAATTGCCGCGCGCGACTCCAAGGGCTACGACTTTGGTTTTCCGGCCGGGGCACCTGCTGCCATCACGCTGCAAGACAAGGCCAAAGCGAAACAGGTGTTTCCGACCTTTTTTACCCCCATGGCAATCGCGTCCTGGCAACTGCTGATCCCGGTCATGGAAAATGAAGGCATCGTCAAGAAAACCGATGGCACCTACTACATCATCGACATGAAGCGGCTGCTTGGGCTGAGCGAAAAAGGTGTGCGCTGGCGCGACCTCAAGGGCAATACCGCGTTTGCCACCAGCAAGAGCATTCTGATCAGTTCCACTGACGTGCGCAAATCCAACTCGGCAGCCATGTATCTGGCCCTGGCCAGCTATGTGGTCAACGACAGCAACGTGGTCGATGACCAGGCGCAAGCCAGCAAAGTGCTGCCGTTCGTGACCTCGCTGTTCTTGCGCCAGGGCTTGCAGGAATCGAGCTCGGCCGGCCCGTTTGAGGACTACACCACCATGGGCGTTGGCAAGGCACCGCTGGTGATGATTTACGAGAGCCAATTCCTCGAATACCAGTCCAGACGGGCCCAGCCAAACCCGGACATGGTGTTGCTCTACCCGCAACCCACGCTGTACACCAAGCACATTCTGGTACCTTTCACAGAAAACGGTAGCAAGCTCGGCGAGCTGCTGGCCAACGATGCGGAACTGCAAAGAATGGCCGCAAACTATGGCTACCGCACCGCCGCGCCCGCTCTTTTTGCCGAGTTCCTCAAGGACAGGAAGCTGTCGGCGCCGGTAACCTTGGTCGATGTGATCGACCCGCCGAGTTACGAGATCCTGGAGCGCATGATTCAGGCGATTGAAAAGAAATTCCAGTAAACAGCCTTGCCCCAAGGAGCCGCTACCATGAGTCAAGCTTTGATGCTCGAAGCCCCCGTCACCCACGCGCCGACGAACCACCCTTTCAAACTGGCAGGAGTGTGTTGATGAAAACTCTGATGACCTTGCTGACCCTGTTTGCGTTGATGCTGGCGGGCTGTGGCAAACAGGATAACGCCGCAGCGCCACCCGACCCGGCCAACACCTTGAGCGTATTGGCTGGCTCCGAACTCAAGGACATTGAGCCACTGTTACCCGCGCTGACCCAAGCCACCGGCATCACACTGCAGATGCGCTATGTTGGCACCCTGGAAGCGGTTGAAAAGCTTCAGGCCGGCGAGGCGGTGGATGCCGCCTGGCTTGCCAGCAACCGCTACGCGATGCTGGTGCCGGATGCCCGGGCCCGCATTGTCGCCTCCGAGCGCACCATGCTCACCCCGGTGGTGCTGGGGCTAAAAGACCGCAAAGCGACCGAACTTGGCTGGAAGAACAACCCCAACATCACTTGGAAAGACATCGCGCAGGCCGCAGCCCAGGGCCAGTTCACCTTTGGCATGACCAACCCGGCATCATCGAACACCGGTTTTTCTGCGCTGCTCGGTCTGGCTGCCGCGCTGTCTGGCAAGGGCGACGCGCTGGAAGAAAAAGACATTGATGCCCAACGGCTGGCGGCATTTTTCAAGGCGCAGCGCTTGACCGCAGGCAGTTCGGGCTGGCTGGCCGAGGCCTACCTGAAAGGGCCGGGCAAGGTCGATGGCATCATCAACTATGCCTCGACCCTGTTGTCGCTGAACCGCAATCCGGCGCTTGCCGAAAAACTGGTGCTGATTTACCCGCAGGACGGCATTGCCACGGCCGACTACCCGC
>DAOSLL010000117.1:0-9229 GCA_035368905.1 Rhodoferax sp. | reverse complement strand
AATAGCCTCCATCAGCGGAAATTTCACGCTGCCGTCGGGCATTCTGGCGCGGCTGATCACATTGCCCACGACGAAAATGTCTGGCTTGAGTACCAATTGGTCGGCACCATAACCTTCCACCAGGTCAATTCCCAGCGCCCTGAGTTGCTCGCTCATGGGTGGGTAAACGCCACTGTCGCAACCCGTGACTTTGTGTCCGGCTTCGCGCGCCAAAGCCGCCAGACCGCCCATGAAGGTGCCGCAAATCCCAAGAATATGTAAGTGCATGGACGGATTTTAGAGGCGCAGGCAAACCAGCCTGCCGCATCTCATTGGCAAGGTGAGGGCAAGCAAATGCGGGCAAAATCGGCTGCTGATGTTTGAAACCAAATTTGAGATCGCGGCGCTGGCTGCGCGTCTGGTGGTAGAAGAGGGGCTGGAATACGGTCCGGCCAAGCGCCGCGCGGCCAGGGCGCTGGGCTCATCGGGCCGCAAGCCCTTGCCGGGTAACGATGAGCTTGAGGACGCGGTGCGGGACTATATTGCGGTCTTTTGTGCCGAGTCGCAAGCTGCCGAGTTGCTGGCCTTGCGCCAGTTGGCACTGGTCTGGATGGATCGCCTGGCGATGTTTCGCCCCCATCTGGGCGGTTCGGTCTGGCGTGGCACCGCAAATCGCCTGTCTGATATCTATCTGCAGCTTTTTTGCGATGACAGCAAGGGTGCTGAAATTGCGTTGATAGACAAACAGGTCAAGTATGTGGCGCGCAGTATCACCGGTTTTCAGGGCGAAACGGTTGATGCCCTGAGTGTCCATGCGTTTTGCCCTGGACTGCAAGAGGAGGTTGGTGTGCATTTGATGATTTATGACTTTGATGCAGTACGTGGTGCGCTGAAACCCGATGCGCGGGGGCGCTCACTTCGGGGTGATGCCCGGGCCTTGCGGCAATTGTTAGGTGAGGTGCTGCCTTGAGTGCTTCGCCACCGGTGGTATCGCGGCGCGGCTGGCTGGCGATCGCAGCCGGGGTGGCTGTGGCAGCCGGGGGCACCGGGTTGGCGTTGCGGCGGTCCTGGCAACAATCCCGGGAGCTTTCGGCGGTGGAGACCTTGCTCTGGCAGCAGACATTCAGCCAGGTTGATGGCACGGTACTGGCCATGGCCGCGTTCAAAGGCAAGCCGCTGGTACTGAACTTCTGGGCCACCTGGTGCCCACCCTGTCTGGAGGAACTGCCGCTTTTGAATGCCTTCTTTTCGGAAAACAAGGCCAAAAACTGGCAAGTCCTGGGATTGGCGGTGGATCAGGCGTTGCCGGTGAAGCGTTTTCTGGCCCATTCACCGCTGTCTTTTCCGGTTGCGCTGGCGGGGTTTCCAGGCGTTGAGCTGAGCCGGTCACTTGGAAACTTGAGTGGTGGTTTGCCGTTTACGGTGGTGTTTGGCTCGGCGGGAGAGGTTCAACACCGTAAAATGGGCAAGCTGAACTCGACCGAACTTCAGGCCTGGAGTCGCTTGCAGGGGTCATGATGGCCCTTGCATTGCGCTGTAAGATAGAAGCTTTTGGGCTACTTTAGCGGTTGTTTGATATAGCTTTAACAGCATTTAAGTTCATTTAGCCCAATTTTCCCTTTGTTCGTTGGAGACCACATGGACCTTAGAAAACTCAAGACCCTGATTGACCTGGTGTCAGAGTCAAATGTCTCGGAGCTTGAAATTACCGAAGCCGAGGGCAAGGTGCGCATTGTCAAAGGAGGGGGTATGCTGGCCCAGCAATATGTGCAGGCCGGTGTTCCTGCGGCGGCCATGCCGGTCGTTGCTGCACCCTTGGTCAGCGACCTTGCCACGCCAGCGGCGGTGGCTGAAACTGGCCACACCACCAAGTCCCCCATGGTCGGCACGTTTTATCGTTCCGCGTCCCCAGGTGCCAAGGCCTTTGTTGAAGTGGGTGACACAGTCAAAGAGGGCGACACCATTTGCATCATTGAGGCCATGAAAATCCTCAACGAGATTGAGGCGGACAAGTCCGGCACGATCAAACGTATCCTGGCCGAAAACGGCCAGGCCGTGGAATACGGCCAACCCCTGTTCATCATTGAATGATGTCAGGCGAGATCCATGTTTAAAAAAATACTGGTTGCCAACCGTGGCGAAATCGCATTGCGCATTCAACGGGCTTGCCGTGAACTCGGTGTCAAAGCTGTCATGGTGTATTCAGAAGCCGACCGAGAAGCCAAGTACGTCAAGTTGGCCGAAGAAGCGGTATGCATTGGCCCGGCCGCGTCAAGCCTGAGCTATCTGAACATGCCAGCCATCATTTCGGCGGCCGAGGTCACCGATGCCGAGGCGATTCACCCTGGCTATGGTTTCTTGAGCGAGAACGCCGATTTTGCCGAGCGGGTTGAACGCAGTGGCTTTCAATTCATCGGCCCAACCCCGGAGTCGATCCGGATCATGGGCGACAAGGTGTCGGCCAAGCAAGCCATGATCAAGGCCGGTGTGCCCTGTGTACCAGGTTCTGAAGGTGAGTTGCCGGACGACCCGGTACAGATCAAGCGCATTGCCAAGAGCGTTGGCTACCCGGTGATCATCAAGGCAGCCGGCGGCGGCGGTGGACGCGGCATGCGGGTGGTGCATACCGAAGCGGCGCTGATCAATGCTGTGGCCATGACCAAGAATGAAGCCGGCATCGCCTTTGGCAACTCGGCCGTCTATATGGAGAAATTTCTGCAGAACCCGCGCCACGTCGAGATCCAGATCCTGGCGGACAAATACAAAAACGCGGTCTATCTGGGCGAGCGTGACTGCTCGATGCAGCGGCGCCATCAAAAAATCATCGAAGAGGCACCGGCACCCGGCATCCCCCGCAAAATCATTGACCGCGTCGGTGACCGCTGCGTGGCGGCCTGCAAGAAAATCGGCTATCGCGGTGCCGGCACTTTTGAGTTTTTATACGAAGACGGTGAGTTTTACTTCATTGAAATGAACACACGGGTACAGGTCGAGCACCCGGTGACCGAGATGACCACTGGTATTGACATCGTCAAGACCCAGATCATGGTGGCAGCGGGCGAGCGATTGCCGTTCACCCAACGGCAAATCCAGATCCGTGGTCATGCCATTGAATGCAGGCTAAATGCAGAAGATTCCTACAAATTCATCCCTTCGGCCGGGCGCATCACCATGTGGCATCCGCCTGGTGGCCCGGGAGTGCGGGTGGATTCCCATGCCTATACCAATTACTATGTGCCGCCGAACTATGACTCGATGATCGGCAAGATCATTGTGCATGGGGACACCAGGGATCAGGCTCTGGCGCGCATGCGCACGGCGCTGGGCGAGACGGTGGTAGAAGGAATCAATACCAATATTGCCTTGCATCGGGACCTGATGATTGATGCCAAATTCATGCTGGGGGGCACCAATATCCATTACCTTGAAGGTTGGCTGGCTGACCGCACCCGCTAAGGCCCTATCCAACATGTTCGAACTGCGCCTGATGTGCCCGGAGGATCGGGTTGAGCGCCTGAGTGATGCGCTTGAGGTGCTTGATGCCTTGAGCGTCAGCGTCGAAGATGCTGATGCGCAGACCGATGCCGAGCAGGCGCTGTTTGGCGAGCCGGGCTTGCCGCCGCCCAAAGACGGCTGGCAGCGCTCAAGGGTGCTGGCGCTGTTTGCCGAGCGTGAGGCGGCGCAAACTGCCCGCCAATTGCTGCAGTTGCAGGATTTTTTCACCGGCTGTCAGTTTTTGGGCATCGAGCATGTGCCTGAGCAAGACTGGGTTCGACTGACGCAGTCGCAATTTGCCCCAGTGGAGATCACGCCTGACTTCTGGATTGTGCCGACCTGGCACGATCCACCCGCGCAGGCGCGGGTGGTGATCCGGCTCGACCCCGGCCTGGCCTTTGGCACCGGCACCCATCCCACCACGCGCATGTGCCTGCGCTGGATCGCCGACCAAGGACGCTTGGGGGCGACCAGCGCCCAGCCTGTCCTGGGACACGTGCTCGATTACGGCTGTGGCTCGGGCATCTTGGCCATTGCCGCAGCCAAATTTGGCGCGACAAGCGTTGTGGCTGTTGACATTGATGCTGCGGCCATTGCGTCAGCGCTTTGCAATGCGCAGGCCAATCATGTGGTGTTGAATGCAGGCCTGCCTGAGGTCGCCAGCGGCGTTTACCAAGTGGTTCTTGCCAATATTCTGGCGAGTCCCCTGAAGGTGCTGGCACCTTTGCTGTGGTCGCATGTTGCATCCGGTGGCTTTTTGGTGCTGGCTGGTATCCTGGAGCGTCAAGCCGAGGAAATCAGGGCTGCATATGCGCCCTTTTGCCACTTGAGTGTGTCTGACAGTGAAGATGGCTGGATACTGATGACCGCCTCACGCTGACCGCTGTCGCCAAATTCCATGAGCCTTTTGACACGCTGCCCGGCCTGCGAAACGCTGTACAAGCTGGTACCGGATCAGTTGCGGATTTCGCAGGGTTGGGTCAGATGCGGTCAGTGTGCCGAGATATTTGATGCTTCAGAGCATTTGATCGAGGTGGCCATGGCCTCCGAGAAGGAGTCTTCCGATACGGTCAAGGTAGATTCACCACCGATCCCGGAAACCGAGCCGACAGAGGAAAATCTTGCAGCGCAGCAGCTTGCCGAAATCCAGCCTGCCTTGCAGGCCGAGGTTAACGAGGTATCTGACCTTGAAGCCGAAGTCGCAGCGGCCGACGAACCCGCACCCGAGCCCTTTGAACAGGGGGAGGCTGGCATTGATCAGTTGCTTCGTGTGGAGGCAATTTCAGATGGCGCGCCAACTTTAAGTCTCGATAGCGAAGGGTCATCAGAATCGTCAGCTTTGAACGAAGCAGCGGCCGAAGACCCGGCGCAAGAACATGTTTCAGAGGAGACTGTCTCCCCTGCCGACATAACCTCGGCACCAACTGCGCGTGAGTCAACACCAGCGGAAGTGTCGTTCCTGGTTGGAGCAGATCGGCAATCGGTCTGGTGTACCGGGCTTGGCAGGGTTGCCTTGTCATTCGCTATGGTTCTATTGGCTGCTGCGTTGTTGCTTCAATGGCTTTACTGGGACCGTGATCGCCTGGCTGCAACAAATCCGCATTGGAAGCCACTATTGCAACAGCTCTGCCGACCCTTGAATTGCTCGGTGCGGGCGCTGCAGCGTATTGAGTCCATCGCCATCGGCGCTGCGGCGTTCAATCAATTGAGTGCTGACAGTTATCGGTTGAGTTTTAGCATCAAGAACCTGTCTGGTGCGGAGCTGGCAATGCCCAGCCTCGAATTGACGCTGACCGATACCCAGGACCAGGTCATCGTTCGGCGGGTGTTGTCGCGTCAGGACTTGTTTGTCGTATCCGACGATTTGTCGGCGGGGTCGGAATTGCCCGTGACGGTGGATATGCATATGACTCAGGAAGAGGCGACACCGCGCATCATGGGATACAGATTGCTGGCCTTCTACCCCTGATTGGCGAAAAGCCCGGTGCACCGAGGCAACGCGGGCTGGGTGGGCAGGTGCAACGGGAAAAGTTCAGGGCTTCGAACCAGTAGGAAAGGGCCATGGAGCTTGCGGGTTGAGTTTTGTTGCGGTGGTGGTCTTTGCGGCGGGGGCCTTGGTGGCTTCATTGACAGCCGTTTTTGTTGCTGCAGATTTCTTTGCCGGTGCAGCGTTTTCCTTGGTCGCGAGCTTTGTTGCCGACGTTTTGACTGACACTTTTGCGGCCGATGCGGCCTTCTTCGCTGGTGCCGCCGATTTTTCAGAAACTGACGGTGCGGCGGCGACTACTTTTGCTGGCGCAGTTTTTTTCGCAACTGTCTTCTTGGCCGCTGCCGTCTTTTTTGCAGGAGCCGCAGCTTTTGCCAGGGTGACTTTCTCGACAGGAGCTGCCTTTCGGGCAGCGGGGGCCTTGGTTTCAGGAGCCACTTTACTTGCGGCCGGTTTTTTTGCAGTTGCCATTCGAATCTCCTTGATCAAATTACACATTTCACTTCATGCGAATAAATGGGCATGTAGCGATTCATGGTGTTGGGCATGATCCCAGCAGCATAAACTTGGGCGCACAAGCTGGCACCCGCACCAACGCGGGCTAACAGCTTGTGAAATTGCTTGTGCCATTTCAGGGCATGGGTCCCATGAGAGTGCCCCTTTGGGCTGGTCTGAAAAAATCTGTTCGATTCTCAAGTCGATCATGCTGGACCCCGGTGTTGGACGCAACCAAGTGGGCTGCTGGCGGCACGTCTGGGCAGGGCGAAAGCCGTGGTTCCAAGCTGACCAGCCTCGTGGGATGGCTGCGCCCTGCAAGTCGCAGCAAGCTGCGAGACATCGACAATATGCAGGTAGGCATGGGTGTAAAGGGCCGCCTTGGGTGCTGTGATGTGGTGGTCGATGTTCAATTCAATGCTGTTGGCTGCCAGTGAATCTGCCGTGACGAAAAACCGGAACTCATGCTTGACAAGGCGGCGCTCGCTTTCGCTCAACCCGAGAGAATCATTCCAATAGCCGATCTCGGGCGTTGTTGACCTCTTGGGGCATCCAGCGGTTGGCGCAAGTCGATAAAACCCTACCCCATGCCCACTTGTCCTTGAGCGGCACCGATTGGTCAACATCGGCCTTGCCACAGATGATGCGCGTGTCCGCAGTTTTCCCGACCAACTGTGCAATGGCTGCAACCACCAACCCGGCGGTAGCGGAAAACGTTGCGACCGGGCCGCCAAATAGCGCGACCAACGGGGGATTCGACTGACCACGCGGGATGGCCAAACTGGCAGCAGATATGACTTCTTTGTCCCATGACAACGTATAGATTTCCGATTGTCGAATTATGGGAGCGCAGGGCCAGAATGGAAAGCGCTTAAGTTGGCTTTGGGCAGATCAAATGCACGTTGTTGTGCATCAACATCGCATCAGTGTCAACGGTCGGCCATTGCTGGCGGGATTTGCCATTCGGTCATTGCCACCACTCAATTCAACAGTGGTTGCCGCTGATGCCGCCAAGCAGGTGCTGTTGCGCTAGCCGCTGCATCCATGGCATCTGACATGGCTTGGCTTTCGACCTCGCCACGCGCCGAAGCCGTCATCCGGTGCCCTGCGGTGGCGGTTGATTTTCAGCATCGGTCGCTGGCATGGTGCGCAGGCAAAGGTGGCTTTCCGGCCGCGCGACCAGGCGAGCTTGCAGGTGCCCCCAAGCTTTCCAATCTGACAAGCACCGACTGAAGTCGGTGGCGTTGTATTGCGGGCTGGAAGTCCGGATATGCGTCGGCTGAACGAAGCGTCGTGCCATCGTCTCCACTCGCAATTGAGCATTCGAATAGCTGCCAGCGCTTGCTGGACAAGTGCTACAAGCGAACTTTTCAAACAAAGCCGCGCCACTCCGCGATGCTCTCAGGCAGCTTGCGGTGGTGGCCAGCAGAATTGGGGACAGAACCCAATTCGGTAAGCCCTTGTTGTCCAACTCACGCATCCGGTGCCGCCTTGGCATCCAAACCCAGATCTGCAACTGCGCGCGGCATTCCTGTCATGACGCGTTCACCCTGGATAAAGAGCCGATCAAGAGGCCAGACTCGGTTGACCAAATTTTGATTCAGGCGGGTCTCTGCGCCGTCATGGGCCACGGCTGCGTCGTCTTTTCGGTATCAGTCACGGGGCGTCGGCGCACGGTCAGACCGATTGGCATCCGGCCGAAGGCTTGCAACATAATGGCAGTTTCGCGCAGCAATCATCCTTTTGCGGAGATCAATCCCGATGCGACTCGCCTTCAAGCCCCGCCTGACCGCCGTTGACTATCTGGCTGGTGAACAGGACAGTGACATCCGTCATGAGTATGTCGATGGCGAGGTCTATGCCATGGCTGGTGCGGGCGAGTCGCACAACCTGATCGCCTTGAACGTGGCTTCGCGGCTGCGCAATCTGGTTCGGGGTGGCCCGTGCCGGGTGTTTATCTCGGACATGAAGCTGCAGGTGGCGGCGTGGGATGCCTTCTATTACCCGGACGTGATGGTGGTTTGTGATGCCAGCGACACGCAAACCCATTTCAAGCGAAGTCCGAGTCTGGTGGTCGAGGTGCTGTCACCTGCTACCGAGTCAATCGACCGGCGCGAAAAAATGCTGGCCTACCGTACCCTGCCCAGTCTGCGCGAGTACCTGCTGATCGCCCAGGACAGGCGCCATGTTGAGCTTTACCGGCGCGCTGACAGCGGCACCTGGTTTTTGGCTGCTTTGCCCGAGGGCGCTGACGTGCCACTCGAATGCGTCAACGCCAGCCTGACGCTCGATGACGTGTATGAGGATGTCAAATTTATGCCAAATGTGCCTACAGCCCTTAATGATAGTGCGTCAATAGCTTCGTAATTAATAGCAATTTGGCGATTCAAAGCAATGAATGAGAGGCCCAAGCGCTTGGCTGCGACGGCTGGTTTTGGCTGTCAACGCCGGGGCTGGGCCCGGCCGCGCCAACAACACGGCTTCACGCTGGTTGAGTTGGTCATGGTGATCATCATGCTGGGCGTGCTGGCGGTGTTTGCAGCCCCGCGCATGTTCAACAGCGCTGATTTCCATGCGCGCGGATTGCATGACGAGACGCTTTCGCTGCTGCGTTATGCGCAAAAGGCAGCGGTAGCGCAGCGGCGCATGGTGTGTGTCACTTTTGACACCTCCATCACGCTCAACACCGCCGCCCTGACGCTGGAGAACCCGACTCCAGTTGCTTCACCCATGCCGGTTGTGAACTGCAGCGTCAACCTGGTCGGCCCAAAGGGCGACGCTCCCGCCACCGTGACAGCAAAATCGGGCACCGGCTACAGCGCCATCAAGACCGGAACCGCCAGCGTAACCGGTTTGATTTTCAACGGTCTGGGGCAACCCGTTAGCGCTATGCGTGTTGTATTGGCCGACAGCAGCACGGTCGAAATCACCAATGCCGCGGGCATCACGATCGAAGCGGTTACCGGCTATGTGCATGATTGAAGCGGCCACCTGGGTGCCGACCCCGAAATCGGCGTTGGCCCAAAGGCCGCAGGACGAGAATCGGGCGCGCCAAAGCGGCTTCACCTTGATCGAACTGATCATCTTCATTGTGGTGGTCAGCGCTGGCCTGGCGGGCATCCTGTCGGTGATGGACGTGACCGTCAAATCCAGTGGCGACCCGGTGGTGCGCAAGCAGGTCATCGCCATTGCAGAGTCGCTGCTCGAAGAGATTTTGCTAAAGGACTACTGCGATCCGGACACCGTCAACCGGGCCACCACGCCACCGGCCTG
>DAOSLL010000116.1:0-9244 GCA_035368905.1 Rhodoferax sp. | reverse complement strand
CAGCACCAGCGCGATCTTGTCGCGGATGGTTTTGCCCTGCGACTCGGCCTCTGCCGCCATGGCTTTGAGGCGGTCCCAGGCTTCCTGGCCGCTCTTGGTCATGATGTAGGGTACTTCCATGCCCTTGAGGCCCTGCTCGATCATCATGCGGGCCACCGCCGAATCGTCGGCCGCCAGGATCACCGTACCGGCGGGCACATGCAACTGGTTGCCGGGTTCAAGCTCAACTTGTTGCTGCTCCGGGAAAACATCGCGCAAGATCTGCTCCACGTCAAGCACCTGCGCCAGCCGGGTGTTTTCGGCCGCACCGTCAAGCCGCGCAATGCTGGTCACCAGACCGCCGCCACGCACTTCGGCTGAAAGCACATGCTTCCACTCCAGCCGGACGATTTCGTTGACTTCTTCGACCGCAAAAGCCTGTGTGGTGCGGGCGAATTCGGTCACCAGCAAGATGCCCAGGCCCTTGGTCGGGTTGGTGCCAACAATCTGCGGCAGATTGATCACCGAGATCATTTGTCCCCGGATGTTGGCAACCCCCATCACCGACGGTGGCGAATTCACCATGGCAGTGATTTCCGGCATGACCAGGATTTCTCGCACCTTGAAAACATTGATGCCAAACAGCTCGCGCCGGTCAGTGCCAGGGGCTTCACCCAAACGGAACAGCAGCAACTCAAACATGCTGTTACCAGCCAGATTGGTTCGCTCGTCAATATCGCGCATGGTTGATTTGTTCATGGCTTCTTCTTTGTTAAGAACAGATTGTCGATAGGGTCAATGGTAACGTTATCTTTGCTGTTTGGGCCATAAAACCCAAAGTCTCAGCGGCTGTTTGAGGCGTCCGGCCAGTTCGCCCGCCTGCGCGCCCCAGCCGACAAAATAGTCAGCCCGCAAGGCACCGGTGATGGCACTGCCGGTGTCTTGTGCCAGCACCAGCCGCTGCAGTGACAAGCTGGGTCCAACCGATGCCAGCCAGACTGGTGTGCCATACGGAATGCTGTCGGGGTCCACGGCAATCGAGCGACCCGGTGTCAGCGGCACGCCCTGGGCACCGCGTGGACCAAAGGCGGCATCAAAGTCATTCAACGGCTCTTCCTTGAAAAACACCACTCTGGGGTTGCGCCACAGCAGTTCGGCGGTGCGCTGCGGGTTTTGCATGAGCCAGGCCCGAATGCCAGGCCACGACGCATCACGCAGTTCACCCTGGTCGAGCAGCCAGCGCCCAATGCTTTGGTAGGGTCGCCCGTTGTTGGCTGCATAGGCCAGGCGCAGCCGACGCTGACTGCCATCGGGCTCGGTTACGCGCACTCTGCCAGAGCCCTGAATTTGCATGATCAGCGCTTGCACCGGGTCTGCCAGATAGATGATTTCACGGCCACGCAAGGCCGCCTGCGCGGCGGGCAGGGTTTCCATTTCTTGCCGGGTAAACCAGGGTCTGCCAGCCGTCAGGCCTGCCGGAGCCTGGTGCAGAGCGAAGGAAAAACCAGCGCCAGCCTGGCGCCTGGCCTCAAACTCTGGCTCGAAATAGGCCGTCAGCAGCCCCGTTGAGGCTTCGGCCTGCAAGGGCTCAACCCGATAGGGTTGCAGGCGCTGCAGCAACCATTCCCGCTGCTGGGCATCGGTGCCAATGCTCAAACGCCGAATCTCCGGGCACAACGGGGCAAACACTGGTGCCGGACGCTCGCAACTCTTGATGAACGCATTCCAGGCCTCAAAAAGTGCATCGTCCTCAAAGCCGGGCAGATCCGGCCAGGGCACCGCCACCCATTGGCTCTTGTTGCGCAACAATACCGTTCTCGGCAGGGCCGCGTCAGGCATCGGGACAGGCGGTGTTGGCCGCGCTGCGTCAGGTGTTTGCGGCACATGCAGCGGCACATTGCCGCAAGATGTCAGCCAAAGTGCCAGGGCCACCAGCCCAGCGCCGAAAAAAAGCGGCATCCGGCTCATAAAACGCGATGCTGCAAAGCCGGCAAGCGGCTCCGGCAGCTTTCCAGCAAGCCGAAGTCAAGCTCAGCCACCACCACACCGGCATCCCGTGGTCGCTGTGCCAACACCAGACCCCAGGGGTCCACCAGCATCGAATGGCCCCAGGTTTGGCGCCCATTGTCATGCTGACCACCTTGAGCGGCGGCGGCCACAAAGGCCAGGTTTTCAATTGCCCGGGCGCGCAGCAACACGTCCCAATGGTGCTGGCCGGTGGTGTAAGTGAAGGCACTGGGCACCAGCAGCAAATGCGCCCCCAGGCTGGCATAGTGGCGGTAAAGCTCGGCAAAACGCAGGTCGTAACAGATGCTCAGGCCAATGCGCCAGATATGGCCATCACGCGATGGCAGATCAAAGCTGGTTGGCTGGGTGCCTGCAGCCAGCACCACCGACTCGTCGTAGTGCTCGGTGCCATTGTCAAAACGAAACAAATGGATTTTGTCGTAGCGTGCGACCCGGCTGCCATCCGGTGAAAACACCAATGTGCTGTTGAAAACCCGCTCAGAGTGGCTTTGCCCACCAATCTGGTCAACGGCCAGCGGCAGCGTGCCAGCGGCCAGCCACAAGCCAAGATCTTTGGCAGCATCAACCAAAAACTGTTGAATCGGGCCGCTACCGAGTGACTCGCAAATCGACAACTTGTCGGCATCGCGCTGACCCATCTGACAAAAATACTCGGGCAAAAGGACCAGCTCGGCCCCCTGCGAGGCTGCCTGGCTGAGCAACTCTGCGGCCTGCCGCAGGTTGTCAGCAAGATCAGCGCCCGACACCATCTGGATGACTGCGACTTTCATTGGGGTTTTTCCTTGCTGGTTGATGTGATGTGCTTTACCTTGGTCACTTTGGGGTCTGCCCAAGAGCCGTTCACGTGAAATTCCTGGGTGGCAGACTCAATCAAGGGCTTGCTCAAAAATAGCTGCGCCAAAAACGAACCCAGGCCAATTGCCGGATTGATGACGGTGGCAATCAACGCTGCGGTGCCGGCATTGAGTTCAGGCACCACCACCACCTTGAGGTCCTGGGTTTCCCGGTCAATATCGGCCACGCCTTCCATCAGCACGGCGGCATTGATGCCTTTCATCTGCAGGTTGTTGGTGCGCGCCAGACCCTTTTCCACCGCCACATTGCCACGCAAAAAGTCAAATGCAAAGCCGTCGCTGAAGACATCCCGAAAGTCCAGCACCAGCCGCCGCGGCAAGGCCTGCAGGCTCAGCACCCCGAGCAGCTTGGCCAGACCGGGATCAGCTTTGAGGAATTGTCCCGACAAGACATTCACGGTGACAGCGCCGCCCAGCGTCGGGTAATCCACGCTGAATGGCGGGCCGATCCAGGCCAACTGGCCTTCGATCTTGCCGCTGGCCTGGCGCACCACATCTTTCATGCCAAAGCGGTTCAGCAGTTTGCCCCCATCGGCGATGTCGAGCTTGAAATTCATCACGGTGCGGTGCCGCTCCGGGCGATTGCTGGCACCCGGTGCGCCACCATTCTGGGCATTGAGTCGGGCCCAGTTGCCGTTGGCCGTCAAAGTGGCTTCGGGCATGCTCAAGTTGAGTTTGTTGAGCCGCCATTCGTTGACACCGGCTGGTCCGCTGCCCAAACGGTTGACGGCCTCAACCTCCAGACGACCGAGCCGTTTGCCGCGCAGCTCAAAGTCATCCACCAGCAGGTCGAGGGCTGGCACACTGGCAGATTCAGTATCCAGCAGCGCTTCAACATCATTGGCGATACTGGGCGTGATGATCAGGCGGGTTAGTCGGCCATAGACCGCACCCGCACTGTTGGCATTGGCCGCGTCAGGCTGGCGGTATTCGAGATAACCATTCAGTTCTGCTGAATCCACATTGGCGCGCCACAGCAAACCGTCTCGACCGGCACCCAGCACCAGACGGTTGAACTGGCGTGTGCCAAATGTCAGCACGTCGGCACGCACCGCCAGGTTGCTTGGCAGGTAAGCCAATTCCGGGTGCTTGCTGGCATCTGGCGTGCCCAGGGGCGCTGCGGTAACTTGTGCCAGCAGGTCAGCCCAGGCATCCACGTTGAACTGTGGCAAATGGATGTTGGCGTTGATGCCCTGCTCCGGCAGCATCACCGCGTCCAGGGTATCGGCACCAATGCCGATCGCGCCGCGCAGTACGCGGGGTTCGGCGCCAGAAACGTCACGTTCATAGGTCAGGCTGACCAGACTGCCCAGTGTCAGCGTGAGCCGGTCTTGCACCGGCGCGGGCGTGCGCCTGGCAGACAGCGGTGCCACAGGTGAGGCGGTCTGGTAGCGCAGCGGCAGCAGGCTTTGCGCATTCTTGGTCAAAGGCGACGGCAGGCTGGCCGCCATGCCTTGCAAATTGCTGGTCACCAGCAGCTCCGGCACGCCACGGCGCAGGCCAAAGCTGGCGTTGTATGCGGCACTGCCACTGATCTGGCGAGCCAGCCGCGCAACAAGACCCAATTCGGTGGCCTGGCGCAGACCCTCGGCAGTGGCAAGCCCTGCGGCGCGAATGGCGCTCGGGTGTGAGTTGTCAGAGCCGGACAACAGCAAGCCACCTTCGAGCCGGGCATCACCGCCCAACATTCGGGTTTGCACGCCAGCCAGCGTAAAGCCACGCTGGGTAAAGTGCAGCACGCCGCGGGTGCGGGTTAGTTTCGGCGTATCGGGGCTGATCTGCAGGTCATTGCCGGACATCGAGATGCTGCCTTGTACTGACGACTTGGCAAGATCAGCCACTGGAAGCAACAGCTTGAGCTTGTAGTCGGCATTGCCGCTCACCACCGTGCGGGTCAGCGCGCGTGCGGTCAGTTCGGCCAGCGGTGAACCGTTGACCATCTGCAAAACAACCGGTGCCGGGCCCCTGAAATCGGCACTGACAGCCACTTCTGCGTTCAGCAGGTCGGCAATCGTGGCATCAGCCTGCGTGACCTGCACCGCCACGTTGTCGCCCAGACGGGCACGGGCACCTTTGACCATCAGTTGCAGGCGATCTATGACCAGTTCACCACTGAGATCGTTCAAGGCGGGCCAAGGCAGTTCATTGGGCTCTTGCAAACCGGGTGGCACGTAGGCCAACCGGGCCGCCTTGACATCCGCACTGATCCTGAACTCGCCGCGGCGCGCATCCACTGCGGGTATGTCGTAAATGTCGCCTTTGACGACAAAACGTACATTGCTGGCATTGCCGTCAAGCACGGCTTCACGCACATAGTCGCGTGCCCTTTGATCAATCACCAGCGGCAGATAGCGATGCACCCGCCGACCCTCGGCGCGACTGAGCTTGGCCTGCAAGTCCAATATGCCTGGAAAACGGCTCTTTGACGGCGACTTTTTCGGGTCGCTGGTCTGCCACTTGATCTGCGCTTCGCCCTGAGTGTCGGCATTGGCAAATTTGAGGCCGGTCAACTGCACGGCGATGTGATCCTGCACAGTCTGCCACTTGGCATTGGCCGACATCTGGTCGATGCTGATCAGCCCTTCCTGAAAGATGCCTGGCACATCGACACTGCCGTTGGTCATGGACAGCGTGGCACGCCCGGCACTTTGGTCAAGGTCAAAATCCAGGTTCAGGCCGCGCACACCGGGTGCACCATCAACCGCCGCCAATTCAAGTTGGCTCAAACGGCCCTTGGCGCTGTACGTTACTGGCGCGGTGGCCGTGCCCTGCCAACTGGCGTTGAGCGTGTCCACCTGACCTTTGGGCGCATAACGAATCAGGGCATTGCGCAAACCCGCATCAAGCGGCAGGCGATGGGCGATCTGCGTCAACGCTGCCAGATCGAGCCGGTCCGCCTGGACTTCGCCGCGCGCCGGTGTCTTGCCCTGCGCATTCAGGCTGAGCACCCGTACATTGCCACCCGGCCAGTGCAGCCCCTGCGGACTGTCAAACATCAGTGAGCGGGTGGCAAACTCAAAACCGTTGGAAAGCACCCGTGCGCTGATGCGTCCCTGCAACTGCTGCAACGCCATCGGTTGCAGGTCTGGGGCCAGCGTCAGGGCTACCTCGGAAAGCGCCACATCGGCCGTGGCACCGGTGATCTGGCCCCGGCTGACATCCACCCAGGCCCGCAGCGCACCCCTGCCCTGGCTTAGATCAAAGCCCGGATCGGCGTAACGGCGCAGTTCACGCAGGTCAACGTGCTCAAAGGCTGCAAACAACTGACCTTCCCAGTCGCGCCACTGCCCGTTGCGGCGCGCCAGCAAGGGTTGCAAAAACCGTCCCTGCACATTGAAACGCGCGCCCCACACGTCTGGCGGCGTGGCATCAAGCCGCATGTCATGATGGCGTCCCAGGTTGCGAACCAGCAAGTCAACCTGCTGCAACTGCACTGGTTCGGCTGCCCGCTGCTCGTCGGTCCAGCGCACTGTGCCGTCGTGGATGGCAAATTCGACCTGCGAAAAAAACCAGTCCAGCGCTACCGTGCTGGTACCCGCCGGGCTGGAAAAGTCCAGGCCGGCGACGGTGATGCGACCGTCGGCGGTGCGCCTGATGTCAAGCTCGGGCTGATCAATGTAAAGCTGCTCAAAGCCAAGCCGCCACAAGGAGCGTGGAGACAGTGCCACCAGCACCCGGGGCAGACTCAGAGCGACCCTGCCCATGCTGTCAAACAAGGCCACATCGGTCAGTTCAAACGAAGGTGTCAGGCCACTGGACCTGGCGGAAACGGCACCGACCCGTACCGTCACCCCCAGCGCCTGGCTGGCTTGCGCTTCAAGCAGCGGGCGAAATTCGCCGATTCGCGGCACAATCAACCAGTGCATGGTGGCCCAGAACACGCCAAACGTCAGCCAGGCCAGTACCGTTGCCCACAACAGCCAGCGGGTCAGACCAGACCAGGTTTTCAGCAGTTTGGATGAGATGGACAACACATCGTTTCAATAGAATAAGCAGACCAGAATTATGACCCGCCCCTCCCTGGCACTCCACTCCCGCTTTGCACAACGCGTTCGTCGCCGCTTTGACAGCCAATTGACCCTATTGCCGGCAGGCTTGCCAACGCCTGCGCATTTGCAAGGCGTTTTTTCGGCGCTGCAAGGCGTTGGTCATGACACTGGCAGTGCACTGCGCATCATCCGGGCGCTGGTGCTGGAGCGTTTGCTGTGCCTGGACTGTGATGCCGGGGCGGCGCTGGAGGACGTCACCCGGGTCATGACCGATCTGGCCGAATTTGCCCTGAACCGGGCACTTGACGAAGTGCTGGCGAAACTTGACCTGGTGCACGGCGCACCCCAAACCCAACAGGGCAGGCGGGCCGAGCTGTGGGTGGTGGGAATGGGCAAGCTCGGTGCCCGTGAGCTCAACGTGTCGAGTGATATTGACCTGATATATGTCTATGACGAAGATGGCGACACTGCAGGTGATGCGCTCGGGCGTGGTTGTCTGAGCAACCATGAGTACTTTGCCAAGGTGGTGCGCGCCATTTATGCGCTGGTGGGTGACAGCACTGAGTACGGCTTTGTCTTTCGGGTCGATCTGGCCTTGCGCCCCAATGGCAACTCGGGGCCGGTGGCCCTGTCGCTGGACGCGCTGGAAGAATACCTGCACGTGCAGGGCCGCGAATGGGAGCGCTTTGCCTGGCTCAAAAGCCGGGTGGTGGCCCCGCATGACAGTATCGTCAGCGGTTCCAGCCAGGCGCTGCGCAAGGTGGTGCTGCCGTTTGTGTTCAGGCGTTATCTGGACTACAGCGTGTTTGATTCCCTGCGCTTGCTGCACCACCAGATTCGCGACCATGCAGCCAAGCGCAGCGCTGGCCGACCGGAGCGGGCCAACGATGTGAAGCTGTCGCGTGGGGGTATCCGTGAAATTGAATTCATCGTGCAACTGCTGCAGGTGGTGCGTGGTGGCCAGTTTCCCGAATTGCGCACCCGCCCCACCCTGAACGCCCTGGTGCGCCTGACAAAGGCCGGCTTGATGTTGCCCGATACGGCACGCTTGCTGGCGCAGGCCTATGTGTTTTTGCGCCAACTTGAGCACCGCATCCAGTACCTTGACGATCAGCAAACCCATGTTTTGCCGACCCAAGATGCCGATCTGGCGTGGATTGCTGCCACCATGGGATTTGATTCGGTTCAGCGGCTGCTGAACCAGCTTGATGCGCAGCGCGAACTGGTGGCGCAAGAGTTTGACAAGTTGCTCGGTGGTGCAGAACCCGAGTGCAAAGGCTGCCATGTCGGCAAGCAAGCGGCCAGCTACCCCGCCATGGACGAGTTGCTGCCCCAGTTGGGTAAGCCGTTTCGCCAGCGTCTGGAATCCTGGCGCGAGCACCCCAGGGTGCTGGCCTTGCGCGAAGAGGCCCGGGCCCGTTTGATGCGGCTGTTGTCGCGCACCGCTCAATGGGTACGCGATGGTCGGGTGACTGAGGCGGCAGCGGTTGGCCTGGTGGACTGGATGGAGCCCTTGCTGCGCCGTGAAAGTTATCTGGCGCTGTTGCTGGAGCGCCCCAACGTGCATGAACGCCTGCTTCGCCTGCTCGGCGAGGCACGTTGGCCAGCCCGCTATTTGTTGTTGCACCCAGGTGTCATTGATGAACTGGCTGCCTCGGACATGCTGCGCGAGCGCTTCGATGCGGCGGGTTTTGAGGCTGAACTGGACTACCGCCGCACTGCCCTCAGAAACGCTGGCGAGGACGACGACGAAGCACTGCTCAATTTGCTGCGCCGGGCGCACCATGCCGAGGTGTTTCGCACCCTGGCACGCGACATTGAGGGCGCGCTCACGGTCGAGCAGGTGGCGGACGACCTCAGTGCACTGGCCGATGCAGTGCTGCGCACCACCACCCGCTGGTGCTGGAGTCGGCTCAAGAAAGCGCACCGAGCAGATCCCCAGTTTGGCATCATTGCCTACGGCAAGCTGGGGGGCAAGGAACTGGGCTACGGCAGTGATCTAGACATTGTGTTTGTGTTCGATGACGATGACGAACGCGCCCCCGAGGTCTACGCCAACCTGGTCCGCAAGCTCATCAACTGGCTGACCGTCAAGACCGGCGAAGGTGATCTGTATGAGATCGACACCGCCTTGCGCCCCAACGGCAACGCCGGTTTGCTGATCACCAGTTTTACCGCTTATGCCAACTACCAGCAGCAGCGCGGCTCCAACACCGCCTGGACCTGGGAACACCAGGCCATCACACGCGCCCGCTGTGTGCTAGGCGATGCTTCGCTGCACGCCCGCTTCGAGGCGGTACGCAAGGCGGTCATTACGGCTGCACGCAATGCCGATGACTTGCGCGCCGAGATCAGCGCCATGCGTGACCGCGTGGCGCATGCCCACCCGCCCCG
>DAOSLL010000115.1:0-9253 GCA_035368905.1 Rhodoferax sp. | reverse complement strand
CCCAATTGCTCAACATTGTGCTGGTGCCAATTTTTGCGCATGCCGCGCTGACGCTGTCGATTGGCGTCGGTGCCATGGTCAACGCCGCCTGGCTGCTGGTTGGACTGATCCGGCGCGGCAGTTACCGGCCCGAACCCGGCTGGGCAGTGTTCATGTTGCAGGTGCTGGCAGCCTGCGTGTTGATGGCGGTCTTTCTGATGTGGGCCAACGGGCACTTCGGCTGGACCGCGTCGGGTTTCCAGGGTTTCAAGAGAATATGGCTTATAGCCCTTATACTGTCTGCGGCAGCAGCTATATATTTTCTAGCAATTTGGGCAACTGGGCTGAAATTGCGTCAACTTGTGCGACGGTAGACAATGACAAGCATGAACCTATCACTGAATGTTCCAAGCCCGCTGGAGTATTTTGCCTCTCTGGTGCATACCGATGCCGATTTCGCGCTGCTGGAAGCGGCCATCAGTCTGGCACAAGACGAGTACCCAGACATCAACGTCGGGCAGGTCCTGGGCGAAGTGGACCAGTTGCTGGCCCGCTTGCTGCGCCGATTACCGGCCGATGCCGGGCCGCTGCAGAAGTTGCGCTCGCTGAACCAGTTTGTTTACCGGGATCTGAACTTTGCCGGCAACTTCAACAATTACGCCGACCCTGACAACAGCTATGTCCACGTGGTGCTGCGCACCAGGTTGGCGATTCCCATTTCTTTGGCGGTAGTCTGGCTGGAACTGGCCCAGGGCATTGGACTGAAGGCGCGCGGAGTGTCTTTTCCGGGGCACTTCATGGTCAAGGTCAATCTGAGCGAAGGCCAGGTGGTGATTGACCCCTTGACCGGCCAGTCACTCGGGCGCGAAGAACTGGCTGAGCGACTGCAGCCCTATCGGGGCAGGGTCAGCCAGTCTGATGAGCAAGAATTGCCATTGGGCCTGTTTTTGCAGGCGGCACCGGAACGCGACATCATCGCCCGCATGTTGCGCAATCTGAAGGAGATTCACACCGCCGAGGAAGACTGGCCGCGCTTGCTGGCGGTGCTGGACCGGCTCGTCATTTTGTTGCCACAAGTCTGGGCCGAATACCGTGATCGGGGTTTGGCCCATGCCGCAGCGGGTCATGCCGGCCATGCGCTGGAAGATCTGGAAACTTACCTGGCAAACGCGGGTGTCGTTACCGACCGCTCGGCGATGTCCGCACGCGCCGCTGAGCTGCGCCAGGCTTTACATTGAAAATGTGCCTCCAGCCCTTATCCTGATTGCGCCACAAGCTATTTTTTATATAGCACACTAAAAGCTTGCTGGACAACTCGCCAACAACCCTGCGGTGAACGGACGGTTGGTCGGCCACTGGTCTGCCAGTTGCCCGTGCCAATAGACGGCATGGCAAGCAGCTTCAAATGGCGGCACACCAGCAGCCAGACTGGCACCGACCATGCCAGCCAGGACATCGCCGGTACCGGCCGTGGCCAGCCGGGCATTGCCAGTTGGGTTGATCATCGGTATTTGCCCTGGCGACGCGATAAGCGTGCCGGAGCCTTTGAGCACCACCGTGCAGCCGAATTTCGCGACCAGGGCGAGTGCTGCCGCGATTCGGTCGCGCTGCACCTCTGCCACGCTGCAAGCCAGCAGTCGAGCTGCCTCCAGCGGGTGAGGTGTCAACACCGTGCCAAGCGAGCTCTGGCAGCGCCTGGTCAGGGCTGTTTGCAACACATCATCGGCAGCGATGGCGTTGAGTGCATCAGCGTCAATCACAGCGGCAGACGCGGTTTGAATAACCCTGGGCAGCAGGGCCACAATCGCATCACCACCACCGCAACCGCAGACCACGGTCAATTGTGAGAAATCGATGTCACTGGCGGCGCGAAACATCAACTCGGGCCGCGATGCATCAACTTGCAACGGGCTGATGCCGAGCAAAGCAACAAAAACCCGCCCAGCCCCGGCATGCAAGGCCGCCGAGGCTGCCAGTAGCGCAGCACCCGTCATGCCGGGTGCGCCGCCGACCACGGCCACGTCACCAAAGCTTCCTTTGTGGGAACTGTGCGCTCTGGTTGTCTGCAGCGGCCTGCCCAGTAGTCTGGCGCTGACCGGCGGGCATATGGCAGCGTTCTGATGGATGCCCAGGCTGTCGAGCCAGACCGTGCCAGTTGCGTCGCGCCCTTGGGCGGTGAAGAGCCCGGGTTTGAGGGTCAGCAAACTTAGCGTGTGGGTTGCCTTGACGTGCAGTTGCATGGCAGCACCCGTATCGGCATGCAGCCCGCTCGGAATATCAACCGACAAAACTGGGGCGCTGGCGGCATTCATGCGCCCGATCCAGTCGGCCATGCGCCCCCGGGGCTCACGCGACTGCGTGCCGATACCCAGCAGGGCATCGACGCACAGGTCGAAGTCGCTGTCGGGTTCGGTCGCGAAGTGGACACCTGCGGCAATGGCCCGCTGGTGCGCCACCACCGTGTCAGGTGGCATGCTTTCGGTGTTGCCAAGCCAGGTGACGGTGGACGACTTTCCCAGACGCAGCAGTTGCACTGCCGCTTCCAGACCGTCACCGCCATTGTTGCCTGGGCCGCAGGCGATCCACAGGCGCTGGGCATGGGGTGCCAGCGCCAGCGCCAGTTGTGCCACCGCCAGGCCAGCGCGCTGCATCAGCGTGTTGGGTGGCAAGAGGACCTGGGCGGCTGCCTCGATCTCCCGCGTCGGCAGCACGCCGTACAGCGCGTAGCCAATGCCCGTAACAATTTTTTGCACCGCTCAGAACTCGAAACTTTCGCCTTCGCGGGCCAAACGGTACTGCGGGTCACCCGGCAGGCGCGGATGTTCTTGCAACACCTGCGCAAAAGCCGCTTCCAGCGCATCGTCGCTGCGTGTTGGCTCGTGATGGGTACACACCAATAACTTGGCACCCGCTTGCCGGGCGTAATGGATGCAGGAGTCGAAGGTGCCATGTCCCCAGCCCTTTTTGGCCGGATACTCGGCACGGGTGTACGAGCAGTCGGCAATCAGCATGTGCACCCCAGCCATGGCGCGCAAGATGTCGTTCGATTTCTCGTCCACAAACAACTGGTATTCGGCAAACTCCGGGTCGTCTGGCATGTAAATATTGCTCGGAGGTTCGTGGTCGCCGGTAAAAAACACCGATTTGCCATTGGCTTCGATGCGGTAGCCAAAGTCAATCACCGGGTGATTCATCATGTAAGGCGTGATTTTGGCAGACCCGATCTGAATGCTTTCGCCCGGCTTCAGGGTAACGTACTCGATGCGTGCCTTCATCTCAGCTTCGCGAACCGGAAAGTAGCTGTACTGAAGCTGAACGGCCATGACCTGCTCAATGCCCTTGCCGGAAACCGGGTCAAAAGCACCGTGCAGTCGCAATGTGTTGCCTGGAATGAAGTTGGGTATGAAGAACGGTAAACCCTGAATGTGGTCCCAATGCGAGTGCGTGATCAACACATTGGCGGTTACTGGCAATTCAGCCAGCAGGGACTGGGACAACGGAAAAATACCGGTGCCCGCGTCAAGGATGATCAGTTCGTTGTTGTCAGTACGCACCTCAATGCAGGTGGTGTTGCCGCCATAGCGCACGGTGGCAGGACCTGGCGATGCAATGGAACCACGAACTCCCCAAAACTTGACTTTCATGATGGGTCTGCTAAATGCGGGCAAACAATTTGGCATCCTCAAACGCAGCATTCATGTCGCCAGAGGATGCGATGATTTCTTCCAGCGACCCACCCATTCTTTTGACGACGCGCGGGGGCAATGGATAGACGCAAGGGTTGCCGCCAAAGCCAAAATTCAAGTGTTTGCTGATCTGGTTGGCAGTGTAAACGCTGGCAAACAAGGCGCTGTCTTTTTGGTCGGCTTCATAGTGGTGGGCAATGGTGTCAACCAAGTCAGGTGCAAAGCGCCATTTTTCCGCCAGCATGGCTCCCACCACAGCATGGTCAGCACCAACTGTCTGGCGCAGCGCTTCATGCAGGGATGAACCATCGGCCTGACTTGCGGCGAGCGCCAATTTGAATTCATGGGGCAAAAACTGGGCAAAAACAACCTTGCCAAAATCGTGCAACAGGCCGGCAATGAAACAATCCATCGGGTCGGCATCGTCAAGACGCAATGCCAGCAACTTGGCGATGCCGGCAGTTGACAACGAGTGCAGCAGGTACTGATCAACATCAAAGCCGGCCTCGTTGTGTTTGGACAGCATGCCGATCGCTGCAATGCTCAACGCCAGATTCTTGATGGTGTTGAAGCCCAGATACACCACGGCATGGCTGATGGATGTGATCTGCTTGGGCAGACCGTAATAGGCTGAGTTGACGACTTTGAGGATCTTGACCGTGACAACCGGGTCTTTTTCGATCACTTGCACCAGATCTCTGGGGGTGCAATTCACGTCCCGCGTCAACTCAATGATTTTTTGAACACTTTTCGGGAACGCAGGCATTCCGTCAACGGCACTCACGAGCTTTTGAGAAAGTTCCGGGGACATTGCTTGCATTGTCGATCAATCATTTGCCATTAGGGTAGATACGCCATTGCGCTCGCAAACACCAACTTTTAATCAAGGTTCAAGGATCAGTATGGGGAAAACCTCGTTAAGCCCCCGCAAAAGTCACAATGCTATACTCGTTTGGCTTTGCGTTGTTGTTAAATTTTGACAACAGGCAAGGCAAATTCGCAAACCAGTTTTCTCAAGGTGTTGCGGCATCAATTCGGCTCTGCCTTGTTTCCTGTCGCAAAACAAACTGGATTTTAGACATAACCTTTGGAGTTTCCTATATGGCAGTTACCATGCGCGAAATGCTGGAAGCCGGTGTCCACTTTGGTCACCAGACCCGCTTCTGGAATCCCAAGATGGCCCCTTTCATTTTTGGTCATCGCAACAAAATTCACATCATCAACCTGGAAAAATCGCTTCCAATGTTTCAGGACGCGGCCAAGTTCGTGCGCCAGATTTCGGCCAAGCGCGGCACCGTTCTCATGGTAGGCACCAAGCGCCAAGCGCGGGAGACCGTTGCCACTGAAGCGTTGCGCGCTGGTGTTCCGTATGTGGATCAACGCTGGTTAGGTGGCATGTTGACGAATTTCAAAACCGTCAAGACTTCTATCAAGCGACTCAAAGACATGAAAGTCCAGCAGGAAGCAGGCTTGGATGCGATGAGTAAAAAGGAACAGCTCATGTTTGCCCGAGAGCTTGAGAAGCTGGAAAAAGACATTGGCGGCATCCAGGATATGACCGTGTTACCTGATGCAATTTTTGTGATTGATGTTGGCTATCACAAAATTGCGATTGCTGAGGCGAAAAAGCTTGGCATTCCCTTGATCGCAGTGGTCGATACCAACCACTCTCCAGAGGGTATTGACTACGTGATTCCAGGCAATGATGACTCTTCAAAGGCCGTCACTTTATACGCCCGTGGTATTGCTGATGCCATCATTGAAGGCCGTGCCAACGCAATGGATGATGTCGTCAAGGCAGTTGTCGCATCCGAGAGCGCTGACGAGTTTGTAGAAGTAAGCGAGGCTGTTGCCTGAGTTTGCAGCGACCCCAAAAAAAAGAGGGGGCTTTAATGCCCTTTTTTTTTAATTTGATATCTAACCAACTGAATTAAATCCGGAGAAAAAGAATGGCTGCAATTACCGCAAGCATGGTGGCTGAACTGCGTGGCAAGACTGACGCGCCGATGATGGAGTGCAAGCGCGCCCTGACTGAAGCTGAGGGCGATATGGCCCGGGCAGAGGAAATCTTACGTGTCAAGCTCGGCAGCAAGGCTGGCAAGGCCGCCAGTCGCATCACCGCTGAAGGTGTCGTGGCATACAGCATGGTTGCTGGTGTGGGCGCATTGCTGGAAGTCAATTGCGAAACTGACTTTGTAACCAAAAATGACAGTTTTTTGGCCTTGGCCAATGCGGCTGCGGCGTTGATCGCCAAGCACAACCCGGCTGATATTGCCGCTTTGGGTGCGCTTGCGCACAGCCAGGATGGTTTTGGCCCGACACTCGAAGACGCTCGCAAAGGCCTGATTGGCAAGATTGGCGAAAACATGAGCTTTCGCCGCTTCAAACGTTTTGCGGCAGGTCACAAACTGGCCTCTTACCTGCATGGCACCCGTATTGGCGTGGTGGTCGAATTCGATGGTGACGATATTGCGGCCAAGGACATTGCCATGCATGTGGCTGCGATGAAACCGGTGGCATTGTCCAGCGCTGATGTGCCTGCTGAGCTGGTGGCTCGGGAACGGTCAGTGGCAACCGCCAAGGCCGCCGAAGACGCGGCGGTCGCCACCGCCGCTGGCAAACCGGTGCAGTCGGCCGAAATCGTCGCCAAGCGCATTGAGGGTGGCGTGCAGAAGTACCTGAAAGAAGTGTCCTTGCTGAACCAGTCCTTTGTCAAAAATGACAAACAAACGGTCGAGCAGATGCTCAAGGCAACCGGCACCACAGTAAAGTCGTTCACCCTGTATGTGGTGGGCGAGGGCATCGAGAAGAAGGTGGACGATTTTGCCGCTGAAGTGGCGGCTCAGGTTGCTGCGGCCAAACAGCCATCCTGATCTGTTTCAGGTGATTCGAGCCCGTCAATTCATCACGCCAGGAGAATTTCATGTCCGATGCCAATCCAGCCTACAAGCGAATTCTGCTCAAGTTGTCAGGTGAGGCGCTGATGGGCGATGACAGCTTTGGCATTAACCGTGGCACGATTGTTCGCATGGTGAACGAAATTGTCGAGGTGACCCGACTCGGTGTAGAAGTGGCGGTGGTGATTGGCGGTGGCAACATATTCAGGGGAGTAGCTGGGGGCTCGGTCGGCATGGACCGGGCCACCGCTGACTACATGGGCATGCTGGCCACCGTGATGAATGCCCTGGCACTTGGCGACACCATGAACAAGGCAGGGTTGACCGCACGCGTGATGTCGGCCATAGCCATCGAGCAGGTGGTTGAGCCCTACGTTCGACCCAAAGCACTGCAATACCTCGAAGAAGGCAAAGTGGTGATCTTTGCCGCTGGTACCGGCAATCCGTTTTTTACCACCGACACCGCGGCAGCGCTGCGTGGTGCAGAGATTGGCGCTGAAATTGTGTTGAAAGCCACCAAGGTGGACGGTGTATACACGGCTGACCCCAAGAAAGATCCGAGCGCAACGCGTTACAGCAAAATTTCATTTGACGATGCCATGTCGCAAAATCTGGGCATCATGGATGCCACCGCCTTTGCCTTGTGCCGGGATCAAAAACTGCCCGTCAAGGTCTTCTCCATCTTCAAGCATGGGGCGCTCAAGAGGGTTGTTCTGGGTGAAGATGAGGGCACACTGGTTTACGCTTGAGCGTGCCAAAATCGGTGCCTGGGTGATGACTGAACAAGGAGTAAGGATTAAATCATGCCAATTACTGATGTAAAAGTGAATGCCGAAGCAAAAATGGACCAGTCCATTGCTGCCTTTCAGCACAATTTGACCAAGATTCGTACCGGTCGAGCCAACCCTGCCCTGCTGGATACGGTGCATGTCGATTACTACGGCGCGCTGGTGCCGATCAGCCAAGTGGCGAACGTGTCGCTGATTGATTCGCGCACCGTCAGTGTTCAGCCTTGGGAAAAGGGCATGGGAGCAAAGATTGAAAAGGCTATCCGTGACAGCGACCTGGGTTTGAATCCCTCCTCGATGGGCGATCTGATTCGTGTCCCCATGCCAGCCATGTCGGAAGAGCGTCGGAAGGAATTGACCAAACTGGTGCGATCCGAAGGTGAAGGTGCCAAGATTGCCGTGCGCAACCTTCGCCGAGATGCCAACGAAGCAATCAAAAAACTGGTCAAAGACAAATTGGCCTCCGAAGACGATCAAAAACGCTGTGAATCGGACATTCAGAAGGTCACCGACCGGCACGTTGTGGCAATTGATCAATTGGTCATTGCCAAGGAACACGACATCATGGCGGTCTGACGCGGTCATGACGGGTGCTCAGGTACCGCATCATGTGGCCATTGTCATGGACGGCAATGGGCGATGGGCCAACAAGCGGTTGCTGCCGCGCATAGCAGGTCACAAGCAGGGCGTGGATTCCCTGAAGCGCTGCGCCAAAGCCTGTGACGCACGTGGCATCCGGGTTCTGACGGTATTTGCTTTCTCGTCCGAGAACTGGCAGCGCCCGGTGGACGAGGTGTCGGGTCTGATGGATTTGTTTGCTTTTGCGCTGGGTCGTGAAGTTCCACAGCTCAAGGCCGACGGTGTCCAGTTGCGCTTTGTCGGCGAACGACAAGGCTTGTCTGCCAAGGTGCTGCGGGGGATCGAAAATGCCGAAGCCGCCACCGCCGCCAACACGCGACTGGTGCTGAATGTTTGTTTCAACTATGGTGGTCGCTGGGATATTGTGCAGGCAGCGGCACGTCTGGCACAGCAGGGCCTGGCTGTGACCGAAGCAAGTTTGAACGATGCCATGGCACTGGCGCATGTTCCTGACCCCGATTTGGTCATTCGGACCGGTGGCGAACAGCGCATCAGCAATTTTCTCCTGTGGCAGTCAGCGTACTCCGAGTTTTTCTTCACTGACTTGTTATGGCCTGATTTTGACGAAGCTGCGCTGGACCTGGCGATCACGTCATTTTCCCAACGTCAGCGGCGTTTTGGCAAGACATCTGATCAGCTCGATGGTCGGCCGCAGTCAGCCCGTGTGGCATAAAGTCTGATCATGCTCAAACAACGGGTGATCACTGCGCTGCTGTTGATGCTGGTGTTGCTGCCAGCCTTGCTCTACCCAGACCCGGCCGTTTTTTACCTGATCGCCATGGTTTTCATCGCCGCTGCGGGCTGGGAATGGGCGCGCCTGAATGGTCTGGACCGCCTGGCATCGTTGATGTCAGGAGGCATTTGCGTACTGGCATGCTGCTGGCTTTGGTGGGCTGGCTTGTTGGGCCAGGCACTGCCTCGGGTCTGGCTGGTGGTGGGTGGTACCTGGGTGCTGTCGAGTGCCTGGGTGCTCAAAGCGGGTGTTTCGGCCTGGTCCCAGCATCCAAGGTCTTTGCGAATGCTGTTGGGTCTGTTGGCACTGTGTTTGACCTGGTTGGCGGTGGCGCAGGCGCGACTCATCGGCATCAACTTTTTGCTCTCGGTCCTCGCGCTGGTATGGGTCGCAGACATTGGGGCTTATTTTTCGGGCCGCGCCTTGGGTGGGCGATTCTCACGCAGCAAACTTGCTGCATCCATCAGCCCGGGCAAGAGCTGGGAGGGCGTTTGGGGAGGCATGCTGGGCGTGGTCGTTCTGGCGCTGGTC